>NZ_QKTK01000020.1:0-51100 GCF_003234475.1 Curtobacterium sp. MCBD17_008
GGGAGGAGGGACAGCCCGCCGGGGGCGGGGAGGGTGCGTCGGTGCTTCACCGGCCCGACCATCGCGGCCGAGAGCGACGCGCAGGCGAACAGACGGCAACGAACCGATGGACGGGCGCTGGACAGCGATCGTCCCGAGCCCGTCGCGGGACCTCGGTGTGCTTGCATGGCATCTCGTGACCCGACTCGTCCCCCGCGCCCCCGTCGTCCTCGCCGCCGCTGCCCTGGTGGCGGCCGGCACGGTCCTGGTCGCCGGCTGCTCGGCGCAGTCGGACGGGGCCGCGGACCGTGACCCCGGGACGAGCCGGCACAGCGCACCCGTCGGTGTCCCCACGGCCGTCCGCGGCACGGGCACGCTCGGCTCCGACTTCGTCGACCCGGAGGAACCGCCGGCCCCGGAGGCCACGGTGAACCCGGCGCCCGGCTCCTGGGACGACGTCGCGCCGCCGTCTGGGTACCGCGTCGTGCTCCTGTCGCCCGCCGACCCGAGCACCGAGACCGAGACGCTCATGGACGCCGTCGAGTCGTGGGCTGACGCCGAGGACGTCACCGTGGTCCCCGTCGTCGCGGACACCGTCGACGAGCGGCTGTCGTCCGTCGCGACGGCGATCGCGAAGCGGTCCGACCTGGTCATCAGCGTCGGCGACGAGATGGTCGACCCGATCGCCGCGGTGTCACCGTCCGCCCTGCACCAGCAGTTCCTCGTGCTGGGCGCCGAGATCGCCGAGCCGACGTCGAACGTCACGGCCGCGGACTGGACCGGTGCAGGCTTCCGCGGTGAGGGCCTCGGCGTCTCGAGCCACCACGACCCGTCCACCTTCACCGACGAGCGGGCCGGGCGGGCGCTCCGCGCGGGTGTCGCCGCCACGCTGAACGACCTCAGCGGCATCGTCGTCTGGGTTCCCTGACCGCCCTGCAGCGACGCATTCGGGATCGTCCGCGACCCCGTACCCGAGGTGGGACGTATCCTCTGGGACGGAAGCAACGTCGGTTCCGGCCAAGCCTCGCGCGGCCCACCCCCGCCGAGACGTCACTCGCGACCCTGAGCTCCTCGTGACAGAACACATCATCGAATTCGTCGCCCGCGACCGCACGGGCATCACCACCGTCGTCA
Organism: Curtobacterium sp. MCBD17_008; assembly: GCF_003234475.1. NCBI lineage: Bacteria > Bacillati > Actinomycetota > Actinomycetes > Micrococcales > Microbacteriaceae > Curtobacterium > Curtobacterium sp. MCBD17_008. The sequence goes on from NZ_QKTK01000020.1 coordinate 1,114, forward strand.
CCGCCAACGGTGTCAGCGACGCGGACACCGTCATCCGTGCCATCTCAGCGGGGCACTCCGGGTACGCCGTCGCGGCCGCCGGCAGCCGCCGGGCGCCGGTCCGCAGCCTGATGGCGCTGGGCACGCCCTACCTGTTCGCGAACTGGGACGGCTCGAAGCGCAACAACCTGCACGACCTCGCCTTCACCGCGCCGGTCCGGACCGTCCCGGCCGCGCCGCCGGTCGGCGTCCGGATCCGGGAGGCCCTGGTGGCGCGGCTCGCCGCGGTCTTCAGCCGGGACCACCACCGCGCCTGACGGCAGCCGATCGGCCGCCGCGCCTGACGGACGGGAGGCCCGGACCGGGTGAGCGGATCTGCCCACCCGGTCCGGGCCTCCCGTCGGACGGTGTGTCCGGGCCGCTGGGTCAGCGCGTGACGTCGTCGAAGTCGGTCACACCGGCGGCCACGGCCGCTGCCCGACGGGCGCGCATCGACGGCGCCGCGAGCGCGGCGACCACCGCGAGGACCGCGACACCGGTGCACGCCCAGAAGCCGATGATGAACGCGTCGTCGGTCGGCAGGCCCTGCGGCGTGCTGTGCGAGGTGATGAGCGCTGCGATGACCGCGGTGCCGACGCTCGACCCGATCGTCCGGACGACCGTGTTGGCGCTGATCGCCTCGCCGGTCTGGTTCGCGGGGACGCTCTCGATGATGGCGTTCGAACAGGCGGCCAGTGCCATGCCGATGCCGACGCCGGTGAGCAGGCCGGACACGACGACCTGCCAGAGCTCGGCGTGCGCGACCGCGGGGATGACGAACGCGGCGACGATCGCGACCCCGCCGATCAGCATCGGGGGCTTCGGTCCGACCTTCCGCACCAGGATGCCGGCGACGGGGCCGGCGATGACCATCATGACGACGGTCGGCAGCAGGAACAGCCCGGCCTCGGTGACGTCCTTGCCGAACCCGTACCCGGTGGCAGTGGGGAGCTGGAGGAGCGTCGGGACGAGGACGAACGTGCCGAACATGGCGAAGCCGAAGACCAGCGCGACGACGTGGGCGGTCCAGACCCCGCGCACGGCGAAGAGCCGCACGTCGATGAGCGGTTCGGCGACGCGGAGCTCGACGAGCACGAACGCGACGAGGGCGACGGCGCCGAGGACGAGCAGGCCGACGGTCTTGCCGTCACCCCAGCCCCAGGTCTGGCCCTCGCTGACGGCGAGGAGGACCGCGACGAGGGAGACGGCGAGGACGGCGGTCCCGACCACGTCGAGGCGGCCCGGCTTGCGGACCGGGGACTCCGGCATGCCGAAGACGGTGCCGAGCAGGGCGATCACCACGAGGACGGCGGGCAGCCAGAACAACCAGTGCCAGGACAGGTGCTCGACGATCGGACCGGCGGCGACGATGCCGACGCCGGCACCGATCCCGAAGATGGCGGAGAGCAGCCCGATCGTGACGCTCACCTTCTCCTTCGGCAGCTCGTCACGGACGATGCCGATCGACAGGGGCATCACGGCGCCGGCCGCACCCTGCAGCGCGCGGGCGACGATGAGGACGCCGAGGTTCGGGGCGAGCGCCGCCAGGACCGCCCCGACCAGCAGGATCGTGAGGACCACGATGAGCACCTTGCGCTTGCCGACCATGTCCCCGAGGCGACCGAGGACGGGCGTCAGCACGGACGCGGAGAGCAGGTAGGCGGTGAGCACCCAGCTCGCGTCGCTCGTCGAGACGTCGAGGTCCCGCCCGATCGTCGCGAGCGCGGGGGCGACGAGGGACTGCAGGACCGCGAAGGACAGGCCGCCGAGGGACAGGAAGACGATGATCGCCGTGCTGTTCGGGCGGTGCGCGGGCGCGGGAGTCGGCGTGGAACCCGTGCGTGGGCTCGCGGTGGCGGTGGACATCGTGCTCCGTCCGGTCGATGGGGAGGCCGACGACGCTGTCGATGTCAACAGTTGCTGACTCGATGAGAGTACGCGGAACGGGCGAGATGTCAACAGCTGATTACATCGGTCGGTGGCGCGCTACGATCGCGGAATGAGCAAGGACGCCGCCGCCACCCGTCTCGCGCTCCTCCAGGCGGCTCGTCGGCGCTTCGCCTTCGACGGGTACCGGGCCACCACCGTCCGGGACATCGCGGCCGACGCCGGGGTGAACGTCGCGCTCATCAACCGCTACTTCGTGTCGAAGGAGGGCTTGTTCCGCGCCTGTCTCGTCCGCACCACGCCGACGTCCACGACGCCTCGGCCCGGGCCCGACCTGGAGCGCGCGATCGGCGGACTCATCCGGCACATCATCCGTTCCCCCACCGACGAGGACTCGATGCAGCTGCTCCTGCTGCTCCGGAGTTCCGGGGACGAAGCCGTCGACGACATCCGACGGGAGACGTTGCGCGGCTACGCCGATCGGCTGGCGGGCGCGGTCCGGCCGGACGGCATCGTCGACGAGGACCTCCTCGTCCGTGCGGAGATCGCCCTGTCCGTGGTGCTCGGCATGACGATGCTCCGGACCTCCACGCGCGTGGAACCGCTGGCGTCGGCCGAGGTCGAGGCCGTCGCCGGCCCGCTCGAGGAAGCGCTCCGTGCGCTCCTCGGCGGCGGACGGTCCTGACGGGGCCGGTCCCGGTCAGGAGTCGGCGGGTCCCATCTCGACGGACACCGGCCGGAGCTCGTCGGGTAGGAGGTGCCGCGCGACCGAGGAGTGATCGTCCTCTTCGTCAGCGTCACGCTCACGGATGACGGCCACCGGCGTCGCGGGGGACACGAGCAGACGGGCGGGGGTCGCACGGCCGTCACCGTGGTTCACCTCGAGCCACATCCACGGCTCGTTGCGGAGGCCCTCGGTGATCCGCGCCTGCACCGACGCGACGTCCTCGTTCGCGATCGTGTACCGGTTGCCGCCGTACGAGATGACCGTGCGCTTCACAGCGTCTCTCCGCTGTCGGTCGGTTCGGGGACGATGCGGAGACCGGCCGACGAGCCCGCGGTCAGACCGAGGGCTTCGACCCAGGCACGGTTCACGGCGGGGACGCGGCTGCCCGAGTAGCGGAAGACCAGCGGCATCGACCGGTCGAGCCAGATGGCCGTCCGGCCGTCGCCGAGCTCGACGTCGTCCTTCCACGAGAACATGAACGACTCGCCGCGGCGCAACTTCATGCCGATCACGATCTGCAGGTGCGTCAGGAGGCGGTCGTCGAACTCCGCGGTGAACGTCGAGTCGTAGACGAGTTTGCCCATGGTGGTGTCCTTCCGCGCCGTTCTGGCCGGCTCCGGCTGATCCTAGGCGCTCACCCAGCGAACGGCGGACAGCCTGACCGACATGCGCCGTGTCCACTACGTCAACAGCTCCTTCCTCGTCGCTGACCGCACCTGCAAGGCCCTCCTCCGGTACTGCCGCGCGCTCGCGGTGGCCGGCCGGTCCGACGTCGTCGAGGTCCCCGTCATCACCGAGACCGGGGACGTCGCCACCGCACATCTCCTCATCGGCCCGGCGAGCGAGATCTTCTCGGTGCCGGTCGACGCCGGCGTCGACGATCCCCGTGACGACGAGGTCACCGCGTACCTCGAGCGCGAGACCCTCCGCCTGCAGCCGGCGCGTCCGGCCTGGGGCGAGGAGATGACCGACGTGCCGGACCTGGACGAGTACCCCGACCTGCAGGAGCCCTGACCGTCAGGAGCGCTGCGGCCGCCACCACGGCCGTCGCGGCAGCGAACACCGGCCCGGTCCCCACGGTGGCGACGACCGTTCCGGCTGCAGCCGCTCCGAGTGCCTGTCCGAGCACCAGCACGACGAACAGCACCGACGTCCCCGAGGCCGCCCGCCCGGCGTCGACCTCGGTCGTCCACGCGATGAGCGCCCCGGTCGCCGCGGTGTAGCCCCAGCCGAACAGCACGCACGTGGCGAGCGCGAGCGCGACGAGGGCCGCGGGGGGAGCGACCGGTGCCAGTCCGAGGCCGAGCGTGGCGACCGCGACCGCCGCCGAGGTGACCGTCCACGCCGTCCGTGCTCGGAGTCGACCGAGGACGCGGGCCGTCAGGGCCACCGCTGCACCGCCGACGCCCAGGGCGGTCCACGCGAGCACCGACAGGGACGCCGGGGCTCCCGCGTCGACGAGGAGTGACCGTCCGTAGGTCCACACCGCGGCGGACCCCGTGCCGAGCAGCAGCGCGACGACCACGAGGCGGCCGTGGGCGACGAACCAGCTCCACGGCGGGAGACCGACGGGCTGCGGGTGGGGCTCCCGGACGTGCCGACGCGGGTGTGTGTACGCGTCCGCGACGAGGACCGCCGCTCCGGCCAGGACCGTGACGACCGCCGCAGCCGTCCACGCCGTGCGCCAGTCGGGCAGGAGCACGAGGGCGAGCAGCCCGGCGACGACGAGTCCCGGCCCGGTCCCGGAGTTCACGACGGCCTGCGCGCCGTCGGCGCGACCGGCGGGGAGGTCCCGCTGCACGAGTCGGACGAGTGCGGGGGAGGCGAGCCCTGCCCCGGCGGAGGCGACGACCGTCGTGATGCCGAACACCGCGGAGGTCGCGCTGGTGGCCATCCACGCGACGCCCAGCCCGGCCGACGCGGAGGCGAGCGCCACGGTCGTGCGCGGCCGGGTCGGGGCGAGCAGGAACCCGACGAGCGCACCGACGCAGTACACGAGCGAGGACCCGGCCGCGATGAGCCCCGCGGGACCGTCTCCGAGGGACAGGGACCGCTGGACATCCGGCAGGAACAGGCCGTACGCCAGGCGGACCAGCCCGTAGGTCGCGGCGATGAGCGCCGTGCCGCTGGCGATGAGTGCTCCGGGACGGGCGAAGAACGAAAACGGACGTTTCACTTTTCACACCCTAGGGTGCTGCCATGACCATGCGTCCAGGGACGGAGCGGAAGCTGCTCGACGCCGCCGAGGAACTCTTCTTCACGCGGGGCATCGCCGCGACCCCGATCGACGCCGTCCTGGAGCGGGCGGGTGTCTCCGCCGCCACGCTCTACCGCGGGTACCCCAGCAAGGAGGCGCTGGTCGCGGCCGCGCTGACCCGTCGCCACGACGAGTGGATCCGGACCTGGGACGACGCCGTGGCGCGGGCGGTCGACGACCGCGGGCGCCTGCTGGCCGTGTTCGACGCGCTCGATGCCTTCCGCTCGACCCCGACCGGGTCGCGGTGGTGCGCGTTCCTCGGGACGGCCTCCGAGTACGCCGACGCCCCAGCGGAGATCGCCGCCGTCCTGCACGGCGAGACGTCGACGCTGCGCGAGCGGCTCCGCGACCGGGCGGTCCCGCTCGTCGGCGACCGCGCCGAGGTCCTCGCCGACCAGCTGCTCCTCGTCGTGTCGGGCTCGCTCGCGATGCGGCTCCGGGACGGCGGCGGGGACACCGCGACCGCGCGGACGGTCGCCGCGGCCCTGCTCGACTGACGGCGGTGGGTCGCGGGTCGGGCCCGCCTGCGTGCGACGCCGCGGGACGGGCGAGACGCCGCCGGATACGGCGGCGTCTCGGGGACCCGGCGGCGTTCCGAGGTGACGCCGGCGTCTCGGGCCGGTGCGGGACGGGGCGGCCGGGAGGCGCGGGTCAGTCGCGGACGAACTGCTCGATCGGCGTGCTCCCGGTATTGACGCGGAAGGTCTTGCCGACCGACGCGTCGTCGTGCAGCGCGGCGGCGACCAGCGCGGCGACGTCCCCGCGGGCGATGCTCGACGACGGGTCCGCCGTCTCGACCGCCCCGGTCGGCTCGTCGTCCGTCAGGGTGCTCGGCGCGACGACCGTCCAGTCGAGGGCGGAGTCGCGGAGGACGGCGTCGGCGACCGTCTTCGCCTCGGCGTAGGCGAAGAAGTCGTCGTCCTCGGGGACGCCGTGGCCGAGGCCCGCGTCCGACCAGGACACGAGCACGTAGCGGTGCACGTCGGCGTCGAGCGCGGCGTGCATCGTGCGGATGGCGGCGTCGCGGTCGACGGCCCACGTGCGGTCAGCGGACCCGCCACCGGCACCGGCCGACCAGACGACGGCGTCGTGCCCGCGGACCAGGTCGGTGAGCCCGGCGATGTCGAGCTGCTCGATGTCGGCGACGACCGGCTCGGCACCGGTGGCGCGGACGTCGTCCTGCTGCTCGGCCTTCCGGATGACCGACGAGACGGTGTCACCGCGAGCGGTGAGGAGCTGCGCGGTGAGGAGGGCGACGCGACCGTGGCCGCCGAGGATGATGACGTTGCTCATGCCTCGGACGGTACGCGCCGGGGCTGACCGGAGCGTCCCCGGGCTGGCCCTCGCAGGCGCAGACCGACCCACGGGGACGGACTGCGCGGCACCACCACTCGGGATGCGCGGCGCTGCCGTGTCCGCGATTCGCGGATCGTCCGGTTCGTTCGTGGCGCGGCCGACCCGTCACCTAGCGTGGAGGATGCCAGGACGCACTCCCCACCGTCGTCCTCAGACATCCTCCGCGATCTGCGGAGGCCGTTCGCACGGTGATCCTGGCCGCAGTCAGGCCGTCCGAGGTCCCAGTGAGGAGGCGTCGCAGATGCACGCCACCACCGTCGTCCGCAATCCGCTCGTCGCGCTCGTCGCCGAGCACCCCACGGCCACCACCCGGTCCGCCGTCGCCCCCAGCTCGCGCCCCGGCACCGGGTTCTCGGAGGTCCGGGAGGCGGCACGGCGCCGCCTGCTGGCAGCCAGCGCGCTCGTCGTCGGCCTCGCGGCCGTGACGGCCTCCGCCCTCGCCGTGATCGTCCTCGGAGTGGCCGCGTGAGCGCCGCGACCGCCGCGTCCGGGTACGACACCGTCGCCCTGACCGAGCCGATCGACATGACCGCTCTGATGCGTGAGCAGGAGGCCCTCCATGCGTGAACCGTCCGTGATGCAACACCTCCGTGAAGACCCGCTCGAGTGGCACCGGCACGGCATGACCTCCCCGTCCGAGATCGACCGCATCGTGCAGACGAAGCTCTCCCTGGGGACCGCTGCCGAGCCGACCTACGCGGACTTCTTCCTGGTCGCAGCGTGACCGACGCTGTCGCGCCCGTGGCCCGCCCGCTCCGGGTCGGGACGAGCGCGACCGGCATCGCCGCGGAACACCAGCACATCTGGTCGCGGCTCGGTCGTCTGGAACGGCTCTGTTCCCGCGACGCGACCACCCCGACCAGGGACCGCTGACGTGGGCGGGGTCGGCGAACGAGCTGACGACCCGTGGGTCAGGGCCCGGATCGTCGAGGCCGCGGACCGCGTGTTCAGCACCTCCGGCGCGGCCGGACTCTCCGCGGGCCGCGTGGCGGGAGCCGCGCTGACCGACACCGAGACGGTGCGAGCGCTGTTCCCCGAGCGGATCGACGCGGTCGTCGCGGTCCTCCGCTTCCGACAGGAACGCTGGACGCTGGGGCTGGCCGCCGCAGCGGACGGGGTCGAGGACGCCCGCGACGAGATCCTCACCGTCTTCGCACACCTCGAGGCCTCGTTCGACGACGACGCCTGGACCGGGTGCGCGTTCATCAACGGCTACGGCGAGCTCGGCCACTCCGAGCCGCTCGTCGCCGCACTGGCGGAAGAGCACCTCACGATCCTCGAGGCGCACCTGCACGCCCTCGCCGCCCGCGCCGGACTCCCGGTCCACGTCGCCGACGCGCTCTCGCTGCTCGTCCACGGCGCGAAGGTCGAGGCGGCCATCCACGGGACGACCCGACCCGCCCGGTCGGCACGCCTCGCCGTGGTGACGCTCATGGGTGCCTACGGGCCGACCGCGGCCTCCGCCTTCATCTGACGTCGCCGCCGTCTGCTCTGCGGCATGGGTGGTCCGGCAACCGTGCGGCGTCCGTCGCGGTCAGGACCTGGCGAGGGTGTCGCTCGGCCGCTCGCCGAACACCGCCGCGTACTGCTGGGCGAAGCGTCCGAGGTGGGCGAAGCCCCAGGCCGCAGCGACCTCGCGCACCGTCCGGGTCGCCGGGTCCGCGGCGAGCAACTCCTGCCGGACCCGGTCGAGTCGCACCCGCCGGATGAACGCGTTCGGGGTGGTCTGCAGGTCACGCTGGAACGCCTCCTGCAGCGCCCGCAGGCCGATGTCGAGGTGGCGCGCCAGGCTGCTCGTCGTGATCGGCGACCGGGCGTTCTCGTGCACGTAGTCGACCGCAGCGCGCACGTGCGGGGACTGCGCGGGGGGCACGTCGGGAGTGGCGGCGTGCTGCTGCGGGTACATCTCGAGCAGGGCCGCCGACGCCAGCCGTGCCATCTCGGCGTGCAGGAGGCGCCCGGGGACGCCGTCACGCAGGGTGTGGGAGACGAGTGACACCGTGTTGTGCCACGTCCGCACCGACTGCTCCGACGGCGGGGCGGTGACGTCGAACCGGAGTCCACCCGTCACGTCCGCGCCCTGCTCGGACGCGACGCGCTCCACGACCTCGCGGGACAGGTGCACGAGCCGCTGCTCGTAGTCGTCCATCTCGAACGAGAACGTACGGTCCGGCAGCAGGGGCACCGGGACGCCGTGCACCATGTCCACGGGGTCGCCGCCGGTGTAGAGCCGGGACGCCCCCGACCGGAGCCACTGCACGATGACGGAGGACGACGGGGGCAGCGAGCCGTCGATGTGCCCGGCGAACCGCGACGTGTGCAGTGACATCGTGTCGTCGCCCATGGACGCGTACCGGAACGCGAACGGGACGGCGCTCGGCGTCGCGACGAGCTCGGCGTCGTACACACGGGCGAGGTGGGCTGCGGCATCGTCGATGTCCGTCCCGGTCACCTCGAGACGCACCGGCATCGCGTCGTCGATCGGCATCGCCTCAAGAGTCGCACGTCGGAGGCCCCGTCCGGCGTCCCGTGTCCGGGAACCGCCGTGACGGAGCCACCGTCGGCGTGGTCGGGCCGGTCAGCCGCGGATCGCCTCGCCGAGCTTCACCCGACCGCCGGTGCGGAGCAGGGCGTTCTCGTACACCCGGGCCCCGAGGAGCACGACGACCAAGGCCGATGCCAGGACGACCAGCAGCGAGAGCACGGGCTCCCACCACGCCGCCGTCCCGAGGAAGATCCGCACCGGCATCCCGATCGGGGCACTGAACGGCACGTACGACATGATGCCGAGGACCGTCGGGTCGTCCGGGGCGAACACGATGAGGAAGTACGGGATCATCAGCAGCATCATCACCGGTGTCGTGACGCTGCCGACGTCCTCCTGGCGGGACACCAGCGCCGCCGACGCCGCGAACAGCGCCGCGATGAGGACGAACCCGATCGCGAAGAAGCCGACGAACCACAGCGCGCTCGGACCGAGCAGCGTGAACAGGTTGTCCTGCCCGGTGACCGCCAGGGCGACGGCCGCGGCGATCGCGATCGCGACGATCTGCCCGAGCGCCATGACACTGTTGCCGATCACCTTGCCCGCCAGCAGCGCCCGTGCCGGGATCGCCGCCATCAGGATCTCCACGACGCGGGTCGACTTCTCCTCCACGACGCTCTGCGCGATGGACTGACCGAACGTCACCGCGGAGGCGAAGAACACGACGCCGAACGCGATGCCGACGAGCGAGACGAGGCCGGGCGGGAGCGCGTCGGGGTCGAGCAGATCGACCTGCGGCGACACGCTCAACGCCGACACCACGTCGGTGGGGGCGCTGTCGAGGCCGACGAGCCGGAACCCGAGCTGGCCGCCGTCCGGGACGACCGCGGCGTCGACCTCGCCCTCGCGGACCAGGCGCTCCGCCGCGTCCCGATCCGCCGTCTCGGTCACGTCGAGACCGTCCGTCGTCGGCAGGGTCACGCCGCTCACCACGGCGACGGGGGTCGTGGCGTCCGCCGCCGACTTCCCGACGATCCCGCCGACGACGATGCCGACGACGACCATCACGAGCAGGATCGCCGCCGAGACGACGAACGCCTTGCTCCGGAGCCGCGCCTGGATCTCGCGCACCGTCACGAGCCGGACGGCGTCGATCGTGCTGCTGTCGAGGAGGCTCATCGGACGACCTCCGTGAAGACCTCGCTGAGCCGGGGGACCCGCGGACCGAACGACGCCACGGTGCCGCGTGCGACGGCCCGTTGCAGGACGGCCTGCGCCACGGACTCGTCCGCCTCGAACAGGGCGTACCCGCCGTCGAAGGTGCGGATGCGGACGCCGGGCTCGTCGCGGACCCACGCCACGTCGTCCGCCACCAGGAGCTCCCACGCGGCGGGACCGGCGGCCCGCCGCAGTTCGTCCTGGGGTCCGGCGGCACGGATCCGGCCGTCGGCGATGACGACCACGTCGTCGCAGAGCCGCTCCACGACGTCGAGCTGGTGACTCGAGAACAGCACCGGGACACCGTCGGCCGCGGTCTCCCGCAGCACACCGAGCACGGTGTCGACCGCCATCGGGTCGAGGCCGGAGAACGGTTCGTCGAGCACGAGCACCTCGGGCCGGTGGGCGAGCGCGGCGGCGACCTGCACGCGCTGCTGGTTGCCGAGCGAGAGCTTCTCGACGGGGTCGCCGGCGTGCGTGGTGAGCTCGAGGCGCTCGAGCAGCTCGGCCGTCCGGGCCGCGGCGGTCCGTCGGTCCACACCGTGCAGGCGGGCCAGGTACGTGACCTGCTCGGCGACGGGCATCTTCGGGTACAGCCCGCGCTCCTCCGGCATGTAGCCGAACCGGCGGCGGTCGGCCGGTCCGATCGGTGCGCCGTCGAGCGCGACCGTGCCGCTGTCGGCGTCGAGCACGCCGAGCATGATGCGCATGGTCGTCGTCTTGCCGGCACCGTTGCCGCCGACGAACCCGGTCAGTCGTCCGCGTCCGACGCTGAAGCCGACGTCGTCGAGCACACGGCGCTCGCCGAAGTGCTTCGTCACTCCCTCGATGGTGAGCATGGGGTCCCCTTCCGCAGCGGCCGTCGCTGCGCCTCCGACGCTATTGCGGTGGCGGGCGGCGGCGCCTCCGGCACGAGACGGGGATCGCGTGCGTCGGCGTCTCCGCCGCGCGGGGGAGGACCGCGGCGGCTCACTCGCCCGAGCGCACCACCCCGTGCTCGTACGCCCAGACCACGGCCTGGATCCGGTCGCGCACGCCGAGCTTCTGGAGGACGTTCGACACGTGCGTCTTGACGGTCGCCTCGCCGACGAACAGCTGGCCGGCGATCTCGGCGTTGCTGAGCCCCCGACCGAGCAGCCGCAGCACCTCGGTCTCGCGTTCCGTCAGACCCGGCAGGGCCACGTCCGTGTCGGGCACGGCATGGTCGACCACCGGCACGCTGGCCGTGGTCGCTCGACTGATCACCCGGCGCGTGACGTCCGGAGCGAGCAGGGCGTCACCGCGGGCGACGGTCCGGACGGCCTCGATGAGCTTCTCCGGCGAGGCGTTCTTCAGCAGGAACCCGCTCGCCCCGGCGGCCAGGGCGTCGAAGAGGTACTCATCGGTGTCGAAGGTCGTGAGGACGAGCACGGCCGGTGGGTTCGGGCCCGCGGTGATCCGGCGCGCCGCTTCGAGGCCGTCGACACCCGGCATCTGCACGTCGAGGCAGACCACGTCCGGCCGGTGCGCGGCGACGGCCGCCACCGCGCCCGCGCCGTCGGCGGCCTCGGCGACCACTTGGACACCGGGCTCCGACTCGAGGATGACCCGGAAGCCGGCGCGGACCAGGTCCTGGTCGTCGGCGAGCACGACCCGGATCACGTCGTCGGCAGCCATGCCCGCACCAGGTAGCCGCCGCGGTCCCGCGGTCCGATCTCGATCCGCCCGCCGACCGCCGCCACGCGCTCACGCATGCCGACGTGTCCGAGCCCGCTGCCGCCCGCCGACCGGGAGGCCCGTGCCCCGGCGCCCGTGTCCGTCACCTCGAGCTCCACCGCGTCCGGCAGGTACCGGAGCCGCAGGTCGGCCCGTGCGTCCGGTCCGGCGTGCTTGAGGACGTTCGTCACCGCCTCCTGCGCGATGCGGTAGGTCACCGCTGCGACGGTCGGCGGGACCGGTCGTTCGTCGCCGACGACGCTGAACCCGGTCTCGTGCCCGGCGTCCGTGGCGGCCCGGGCGAGTTCCGGCAGCCGGGTGAGGCCCTCGGTGCTCGGCGCCTCCGCCGGGGTCGTCGGGGCGTCCGTGCCGGGTTCCCGCAGCGTGCCGAGCATCCGGCGGAGTTCCTCGACCGCGGTCCGGGCACTGTCCTCGACGACGCCGAGGGACGCCGCCGCCTGCGCCGGGTCGCGGTCGAGCACGCGCCGCGCGGCCCCGGCCTGGACGCCCATGAGCGAGACGTGGTGGGCGACGACGTCGTGGAGCTCACGGGCGATCCGGACGCGTTCGAGCGCGACCGCCTGCGCCGCCGACCGCTCGCGTTCCGCGGCGAGCTCGGCCGTGCGCTGGCCGAGCTCGTGCGCGGCGACGGCCGCTGCCCAGGCCCGGTTGCCCGAGTACCAGGCGGCGCCGAAGTAGACGAGGTTGATGACGATCGTGAGGAGCGAACTCGCGACGAACGGCGGGATGACGGAGTGACCGTCGTCGGGCAGCGCGCTCGGCACCGACCAGCGGAAGACGATCGCCAGGAACACCCACGCGAACATCCCGGCGATGACGAACCAGCGCACGGCCTCGGACCGCACGCGGTCCGAGCACCACGCCCCGACGGTGTACAGCGCGATGAACAGCGTGAAGTTGGTGAAGAGCCCCTCGGGCACGTGCAGCAGTTGCGTGGCCGCGAAGGCCAGCGCGGCGACGACGGCCACCGTCATCGGGAACCGGCGGCGGAACGCCAGGGGCCCGGCGTTCGCGACGACCATCAGTGCGCACACCCACCACGCCGCCGGGTCGTCGTACAGCCCCACGGCGGAGTACAGGGTCACCGAGACCGCGAGCGCCCCCGCGAGCACGAGCGCCAGGACCGCGTCCTGCCGGTGCTCGCGGGGACCCACCGGCAGCCGTGACCAGCCGTCGTCCTGCGTCGGACCGCCCCCGGCGGTCGCCCCCGTGCCCGTCATGCCACCACGGTAGCGGCACGGCCGCGCCGCCCGGCGGCGGACCGGACGTCAGCGGTAGGCGCGCTCGTACGGGGCGGGCTTGTACGGCAGGTCCACCCGGAGCGCCTGGGCGGCCCGGATCGGGAAGTTCGGGTCGCGCAGCGCCCCCCGTCCGACGAGGACCACGTCGGCCTGCCCGAGGGCGACGATCTGCTCGGCCTGGAAGGCGTCGTCGATCATGCCGACGGCCGCGACCGGGATCCCGGTGGCCTGCCGGATCGCGGTCGCGAACGGCAGCTGGTACCCGGGGCCGACCGGGATGCGGGCGTCCGCCACGTTGCCGCCGGTGGAGACCGACACGAGGTCGACGCCGTGTTCGCCGAGCCACGTGGAGACCTGTTCGGTCTCGGCGAGGTCCCAGCCGCCCTCGACCCAGTCGGTCGCGGACAGGCGCACGACGAGCGGTACGGCCTCGCCGACCTCGGCGCGCACGGCGTCGACGGTCTCGAGCAGGGCCCGCGCCCGGTTCCCGAGCGACCCGCCGTACTGGTCGGTGCGCTCGTTCGACAGCGGTGACAGGAACTCGTGCAGCAGGTACCCGTGGGCGCCGTGGAGCTCGAGCAGGTCGAAGCCGGCGTCGACGGCGCGACGGGCCGCAGCGGCGAACGCACGGACGACCTCGGCGATGCCCTCGGTCGTGAGCTCGGTCGGGACGTGCAGGCCCGGGAACGCGATCGGCGACGGACCGACCGGCTGCCACCCGCCCTGCTCCGGCGCGACGTTGCCGCCGCCCGCGGTCGGTCCCCACTCACGGCTGGTCGAGGCCTTGCGGCCGGCGTGCGCGAGCTGGATCCCGGCGACCGCACCCTGGCTGTGGATGAAGTCGGTGATCGGTCGGAAGGCGTCTCGCTGGTCGTCGTTCCACAGGCCGAGGTCCTGCGGGCTGATGCGGCCCTCGGGGACGACGCCCGTGGCCTCGACGACGACCGCACCGGCACCGCCACGGGCGAGGGCGCCGAGGTGGACGAGGTGCCACGGGGTCGGGACGCCGTCCTGCGCCTCGACCATGTACTGGCACATCGGCGGGATCCACACGCGGTTCCGGATCTCGAGGCCGCGGAGGGTGATGGGGTCGAAGAGTGCGTGGGTCACGCGGGTCCTTCCGTTGGTCGTGCAGGGGACCGGCCGACGGACGTGGAGCCGCCGGGAGGCCCGTCCACAGTACGACTGTCGACGTACTGCTCGCCCAGGCGCCTCCCCTGTGCGCGAGGTGAGTGCGACGGCACTACGCTCGGACGCGGCCCGCGACGCGATGCTGCGCCAGGTCTGCGGGCTGACCGAACTCTGGCGTCCAGGAGGACCGAAGTGACCGAATCCGCACCCGTCGACCCCACGACGACCGCAGGGTGGAAGCAGCTCGCCGGCATCGCCGACGGCTTCTCCCCGGACCTCCGTGGGTGGTTCGACGCCGACCCCGGTCGTGCCGAGAAGTACACCTTCCAGGCAGCCGACCTGACCGTCGACCTCTCCAAGGGCCTGGTGACCGAGGAGGTCCTGCAGGCCCTCCTCCAGGTCGCCGAGGACACCGGCGTCGCCGAGCGGTACCAGGCGATGATCTCCGGCGAGCGGATCAACGTCACCGAGGACCGCGCCGTCCTGCACACCGCGCTGCGCCGTCCGGCGGCGACCGAGGGCCTCGTGCCCGCGGCGCCCCTGAACGTCGACGGGCAGGACGTCGACGCCGACGTGCACGCCACGCTCGACAAGGTCTACGGCTTCGCCGAGCAGGTCCGTTCCGGCGCGTGGACCGGTGTCACCGGCAAGCGCATCGAGACCGTCGTCAACATCGGCATCGGCGGGTCCGACCTCGGCCCGGTCATGGTCTACGAAGCCCTCAAGCCGTACGTGCAGCAGGGGCTCGAGGTCCGCTTCGTCTCGAACATCGACCCGGCCGACATCGCCGAGAAGACGGCCGGCCTCGACCCCGAGACCACGCTCTTCATCGTCGCGTCGAAGACCTTCGGCACCCTCGAGACGCTCACGAACGCCCGTCTCGCCCGCCAGTGGCTGTGGCAGGGTCTCGGCCTCGCCGACGCCGGCGACGACGAGAAGAAGGACGCCGTCGCGAAGCACTTCGTCGCCGTCTCGACCGCGCTCGACAAGGTCGCCGCGTTCGGCATCGACCCGGAGAACGCCTTCGGCTTCTGGGACTGGGTGGGCGGCCGCTACTCGGTCGACTCCGCCATCGGCACGAGCGTCGTCATCGCGATCGGCAAGGAGAACTGGGAGCAGTTCCTCGCCGGCTTCCACGCCATCGACGAGCACATGCGCACCGCGCCCCTCGCCGAGAACGTCCCGGTCCTGATGGGCCTGCTCAACGTCTGGTACACGAACTTCCTCGGGGCGCAGAGCCACGCGGTCCTGCCGTACACGCAGTACCTGCACCGCTTCCCCGCGTACCTGCAGCAGCTCACGATGGAGTCGAACGGCAAGCGCGTCCGCTGGGACGGCTCGGACGTCGTCACCGACACCGGCGAGGTCTTCTGGGGTGAACCCGGCACGAACGGCCAGCACGCGTTCTACCAGCTCATCCACCAGGGCACGCGCCTGATCCCGGCCGACTTCATCACGGTCGCGAAGCCCGCGCACGCGCTGCAGGACGAGACCGGCGACGGGAAGGCCGTGCAGCCGGGCCAGGACGTGCACACCCTGTTCCTCGCGAACTTCTTCGCCCAGTCGAAGGCGCTCGCGTTCGGCAAGACCGCCGACGAGGTCCGCGCCGAGGGCACCACGGACGAGGCGATCGTCGCCGCCCGCACCTTCACCGGGAACAAGCCGAGCACGTCGATCCTGGCGCCCGAACTCACTCCGAGCGTCCTCGGCCAGCTGATCGCCCTCTACGAGCACATCGTGTTCACCGAGGGGACCATCTGGGGCATCGACTCGTTCGACCAGTGGGGCGTGGAGCTCGGCAAGCAGCTCGCGCTGCAGGTCACCCCGGCCGTGCAGGGCGACCGTGCGGTCCTCGACGCGCAGGACTCCTCGACGAAGGCGCTCATCGCGAAGTACCTCGAGCTGCGCGGCTGACGCCGCCGCCCGGCCGGGAGGCCCGGGGCACGCAGGCAGGGCGACGTCCCTGTCCGGCGGGCCCCGGGCCTCCCGTCATCGCGGGCCTCCCGTCATCCCGGGCCTCCGGTCGTCCCGGGCCGGCCGTCCGGGCCGGTCGTGCGTCCGACCCTCAGGTGCGTCGGGCGAGCACCACGGAGTCCTCGAGCGTCGCCGTGCCACCGTCCGACCCGGTGACGGTCCGCGTGCGCAGCTCCGCGACCTCGACCGTCCACCCGGCACCGAGTGCGAGCTGGCTGACCTGTTCCCCGGGCCCGACCAGGGGCTCGGCGTGCGCGTGCTCCTCGTGAGCGGCCCAGGACGGCGAGCCCGCGTGCCCGATCACGAGCAGGCGTCCGCCCGGGGCGACGAACGTCGTCGCACGGCGCAGCACCGCCGCCCGCGGGAACGACACCGACGAGTGCAGGAACGACGCGGACACGAGGTCGAACCGGTCGTCGGTGTCCCACGCGGCCAGGTCGGCCTGCACCCACCGCACCCGGTCGCCGAGCCCAGCACGCTCCGCCTCGGCCCGGCCCCGGTCCAGCGCGTTCGGCGCGATGTCCACCGCGGTCACCCGCCATCCCTGCGCCGCCAGCCACAGGGCGTCGCCGCCCTCGCCGGACCCGAGGTCGAGGGCTGTGGGGCCGGTCTCGGCGCCGACGGGGTCGGACGCGGGGTCGTCGTCCGATCCGGGGACGAGCGGCCCGAGCGTGTCGACCAGGGATGCGTTCGGCCGTCCCGACCAGATCGGCGAGTCCCCGTAGCGGGCCGTCCAGAACGTCTCGGCTTCGGACCGGGGAGCGGGGTACGCAGTCATGCGCGCAGCATCCCACCGGCGCTCATCCAGGGCCAGTACGATTGCCGGATCGGCAACGGGGACGACAACCCCGGGGTCCGTTCGACGCAGTCGCAACGGAGACCCAGCCTCGATACGGAAGTATGTGCAAGTGACGATCATGACCGAGCGGCCTCAGCAGGACACCCCGAGCGCCGAGACGGAGCGACCCGGCAACGCGACCGTCCGTTTCCAGAACGCCGCGATCCTCGCCGTGGAGACCACCGTCGCCGAGCGCGTGACCACGTCCGCGGACATCGAGGAGAAGCTCCGCGGTGTGCTCCGCCGCCTGCGCCTGCCGATGGGGCTGCTCGAACGCGTCGCCGGGGTGCGGGAGCGCCGCAACTGGGGCGAGGACCAGTCCTTCCAGACCGCCGCGATCGACGCCGGACGTCGGGCGATGGCGGCCGCGGGGATCAAGCCGGAGGACGTCGGCCTGCTCATCAACACGTCGGTGACCCGTCCGCACCTCGAGCCCTCGGTGGCCGTGCGGCTGCACCACGGTCTCGGCCTGCCGACGTCGGCGATCAACTTCGACATCGCGAACGCCTGCCTCGGCTTCGTCAACGCGATGAGCGTCGCCGCGGGCATGATCGACTCGGGGCAGATCAAGTACGCGCTCATCGTGGACGGCGAGGACGCCGACCAGGTGCAGCTCAACACGATCGACCGCCTGAACCAGGGCGGGCGGAACCGCAAGGACTTCATGAGCGAGTTCGCCAGCCTGACGCTCGGCTCCGGCGCTGCCGCCGCCGTGCTCGGCCCGGCCGACCTGCACCCGGCCGGCCACCGGATCGTCGGCGGCGTCACCCGCGCGGCGACCCAGTGGTACGACCTGTGCGTCGGCAGCGTGGACGGGATGTTCACGGACGCGAAGATGCTGCTCAAGGGCGGCATGGAACTCGTCGTCGCCGCCTGGAACGAGGCCCGCGCCCACTTCGACTGGGCCGACATGGACCGCTACGTCCTGCACCAGGTCTCGGACGTGCACACGAACGCCTTCGTCCAGGCGATCGGTGTCGAGCGCGACAAGGTCCCCACCACCTACGAGCGCTTCGGCAACGTCGGCCCGGCGTCGATCCCGATCACACTCGCGGACGAGGTCACCCGCGGCTCCATCCGCCCCGGGGACCGCGTGTTCCTCGGCGGCGTCGGCTCCGGCATCAACACGGCGATGATGGAACTGCGCTGGTGACACCGCGGTTGCCCCGCGTCGCCGCGACCACGGCTCCGGCGACGCTCCCGCCGCCCCTGCCCGGACTCGACCCCGCGTGGTCCCGTCTGGTCACCGTCCCCGCGTCAGCCGGTCCGACGGCGGGCACGGCCCGACCCGAGCGCACCTGGCACCTGCTCGACACGGCCGGGCAGCTCGACGAGCTCGGCCTGGAGCCCGTCGGCACCCTGTTGTGCGTGCACGGCAACCCGACGTGGTCCTACCTGTGGCGCTCGGTGCTCGCGCGCTCGCTCGAGGTCGCCGCGGCAGGTGGCCCCGTGTGGCGTGTGGTCGCCGTCGACCAGCTCGGGATGGGTTTCTCGGAGCGCACCGGCGAGGACCACCGTCTGGCCGACCGGGTCGCGGACCTCGGCGCGCTGACCGACGAACTCGGCCTGACCGGGCCGGTCGTCACGCTCGGTCACGACTGGGGCGGTGTCGTCTCGCTCGGCTGGGCCGTCGACCACCCCGACCTCGTCGTCGCGGTGACGACCTGCAACACCGCGGTCCACCAGCCCGACGACGCCCCGATCCCGGCACCCCTGCGCCTCGCGCTCCGCCCGCACCTGCTCGGCCGGGCCACGGTCGTGACGCCGGCGTTCATCGAGACCACCCTCGCGATCGCGCACCCGCGGCTCGACCGGGCGACCGCCGACGCCTACCGCGCCCCGTACCGCGGCGCTGCCCGACGCGGGGCGGTCGGCGGGTTCGTCGCGGACATCCCCGTCGACGCGCAGCACCCGAGCGCGGCCGAACTCGACCGCATCGCAGCCGGCGTCGCCGCGCTCGACGTCCCCGCCCTGCTCCTCTGGGGGCCGCGCGACCCGGTGTTCCTCGAGCGGTACCTCGACGACCTCGCGGCCCGTCTGCCGCAGGCCGACGTGCACCGGTTCGAGGGCGCCGGTCACCTGCTGCCGGACGACGCCGACGTGGCCGGGACGGTCTTCGACTGGCTCGGCGACCGCCTGCCGGACGGCGCGGTGCCGGCGGACGGTGGTGCGGGCCTCCCGGCCGCCGATGTCGATCCGGGCCGCCCGCTCTGGGCTCACCTCGAAGAGCTGCGGGACAGCGACGACGCTGCCCTGGTCGAGATGGCCGCCCCCGGCGGGACCCGCACGATCAGCTGGCGGCTGCTCGCCCGACGGATCGAGGAGGTCGCCGCGGGACTCGTCGACCTCGGTGTCCGTCCCGGCGACCGCGTGTCGCTCCTCGTGACCCCCGGCGCGGACCTGACCGCCGCGCTGTACGCCTGCGTGCGCGTCGGCGCGGTCGTCGTCGTCGCCGATGCCGGTCTCGGCCTCCGCGGGCTGACCCGTGCCGTCCGCGGTGCCCGGCCCGACTGGGTCATCGGCGCGCTGCCCGGACTCGCCGCCGCACGCGCGCTCGGCTGGCCCGGCCGCCGCATCGCCACCGTCGCGCTCCCCGCACCGGCCCGTGCGGCCCTGCGCGTCGAGCACACCCTCGCCGCCGTCGCCCGCCGGGGAGCAGCACGCCTCGTTGCCGGCACGGCGCTGCCGGCAGCCCCGGCGCCCGACGCCCCGGCCGCGGTGCTCTTCACCTCGGGGTCGACCGGGCCCGCGAAGGGCGTCGTCTACAGGCACGGCCAGCTCGGCGCGGTGCGGGATGCGCTCGCCGGGCAGTACGACGTCGGCGTCGGCACCGGACTGGTCGCCGGGTTCGCGCCCTTCGCGCTCCTCGGTCCCGCGCTCGGCGCTCGCTCCGTGGCACCGGACATGGACGTCACCGCGCCGCGCACCCTGACCGCCCGTGCGGTCGCGGACGCCGTCGCCGCGGCGGACGCCACCGTCGTGTTCCTGTCGCCGGCCGCGATCGCCAACGTCGTCGCGACCGCGTCGGCGCTCACCGACGACGACCGCCGGGCACTCGGCCGCGTGCGGCTGTTCCTGTCGGCCGGAGCCCCGGTGTCGGCCGCGCTGCTGACCGCCGCGACCGAACTGATGCCGAACGCCAGCGCCCACACCCCCTACGGGATGACCGAGGGGCTGCTCATGACCGACGTGGACCTCGACGGGGTCACGGCCGCCTCGGCGTCCGCGTCGTCGGGCATCTGCGTCGGCCGACCCGCTGCGTCCGTCCGGGTGCGCATCGCACCCCTCGACGAGGACGGCCGGGCGACCGGAGCGCTCACGGAGACGCCCGACGTCACCGGCGAGATCGTCGTCGCGGCGCCGCACGTGCGGGACCACTACGACCGGCTCTGGCGCACCGACCGGGTCTCCCGTCTCGGCGTGGACGACCCGCGCGGACACCGCACCGGGGACGTCGGACACCTCGACGCCTCCGGGCAGCTCTGGGTCGAGGGCCGCATGCAGCACGTCATCACGGCCCCGACCGGTGTCGTGACCCCGGTCGGGCCCGAGCAGCGCACGGAACGCGTCCCGGGCGTCGGGCGCGCGGGTGTCGTCGGCGTCGGTCCGGCCGGCACGCAGCCGGTGGTCGCCGTCGTGGAGACCGTCCCCGCCGCCCGTCGCCCCGCGCTCGCCGACCCGGCGCTCGCGGACGCCGTCCGGGCAGCGGCCGGGGTGCCCGTCGCCGCGGTGCTGGTCGTGCCGGAACTGCCGACCGACATCCGCCACAACTCGAAGGTGGACCGGGCACGCCTGGCGCGCTGGGCGTCCTCGGTGTTGGCGGGCGGACGGATGACCCGCCCGTGACGGTCCTGGTGACCGGTGCCAGCGGCTTCCTCGGGCGCGCCGTCGCCGCTGCCCTCCGGGACGCCGGGCACGACGTCCGGACCTTCCAGCGGCGACCGACGGGCGTCGACGGGGTGGTCGACGTCCTCGGCACGGTGACCGACCCGGCAGCGGTGCGGTCCGCCGTGCAGGGCGTCGACGCCGTGGTGCACCTGGCCGCCAAGGTCTCGCTGGCCGGGGACCCGGCCGACTTCGAACGGGTCAACGTCGCGGGCACGCGGGACCTGCTCGCGGCCGCGCGCGACGCCGGCGTCACGCGGTTCGTCTTCGTCTCGTCCCCGTCGGTCGCCCACGCGGGAGCGTCCATCGCCGGGGACGACGCCACGACGGCCTCGCCCGGCAACGCCCGCGGCGAGTACGCCCGGACGAAGGCCGCCGCCGAACTGCTCGCGCTCGCCGCCGACGCCCCCGGGTTCGCGGTCGTCGCCGTCCGCCCGCACCTGGTCTGGGGCCCCGGCGACGAGCAGCTCGTCGGCCGCATCGTGGACCGCGCACGTCGTGGCCGTCTGCCGGTGCTCGACTCCGGTGCCGCCCTCATCGACTCCTGCTACGTGGACAACGCCGCGACCGCCATGGTCGCCGCGCTGGACCGCGCGGAGGCCGTGCACGGCAACGTCTACGTGGTCACGAACGGGGAGCCCCGACCGGTCGGGGAACTGCTGGCACGGATCTGCGTCGCGTCCGGCGTCCCGGCACCGGGGGCACACGCGCCGTCCGGGCTCGCCCGCGCGGTCGGGTCCGCGGTGGAGGCCGTGTGGCGCGTCCGACCCGGCACCGACGAGCCGCCGATGACGCGGTTCCTGGCGGAGCAGCTGTCGACCGCGCACTGGTTCGACCAGCGGCGGACCCGGCGGGACCTGCACTGGGAACCGACGGTGTCGATCGACGACGGCCTGCGGGCGCTGGCCGGGGCGCGCTGAGCCGTCGCGCTGCGCGGGGTCACCGCTCGAGGAGCATCCGGCGCGCGAGCCGTGCGATCTCGCGGGTCGCGGGGGAGAGCGGGACGTCCCGCCGTCGGACGAGGGCGATCGTGTCGTACAGCGGCTCCGCGAACGGCACGGTGTGGATCCCGGCCGGGAAGGTCGGTGCCTCGGCGACGGCCCGCGAGACGATCGTGTCACCGGCACCCCGGGCGACGAGGTCGAGCGCCGAGTCGACGTGTTCGACCTCGATCCGGGCGGTGAGCGTGACCCCGGCGAACTGCGCCCGTTCGGCGAGCTGCCGCCGGGTCGGATCACGCCACCCGTAGTGGGCGTCGTACAGGATGAGGTCCGCGGCCGCCAGGTCCTCGATCGTCACCGGCCGCGCGGTCCGCGCCGGGTCCGCCGAGGCGTAGAGGACGTCGTCGCGGCGGAGCGGCGTCACCTCGAGACCGTCGGCGTCGATCGGCAGGACGACGAGTCCCGCCTCGAGGTCCCCGGCGGTGACGGCATCGGCGACCTCGACCGAGTTCAGGCCGATCACGCGGAGCCGGACGTCCGGGTAGCGGGAGTGGAACCGTTCGAGCAGGCGGGACAGGAAGTAGTAGTTCGCGTTGCGCAGGAGCCCGAAGGTGGCGACACCGCCCTGGAGGCTCGTGAGGTCCCGGAGCGTCCGGTCGGCGTCGTCGGCCGCCTCGACCGCCCGGCGCGCGTGCGGGAGGAGCGCTTCGCCGGCGCTCGTCAGGACGAGGCGGCGGCTGCCCCGGGTGAACAACCGCACCCCGTAGGACTCCTCGAGCCGACGGACCAGTTCCGACACGGACGGCTGCGCCATGCCGAGCTGGGCGGCGGCAGCGGAGAACGAGCCCGCCGTCGTGATGACGAGGAAGGCACGCAACTGGGTCAGGGTCACAGGGGAACCCTATGGGAGGTCGTGGATCATCTGGCCTTGTCCTTGCCGATCAGCCCGGGCAGGGTCGTCTCCATGAAGCTCAGCCCTCGTTTCGTGGCGGACAACGCCGACCGGTTCTCGTTCCTCAAGGCCCCGGCCGTGGACGCCCCCGAGGCCCAGCGCGACCCCGCCGTCGCCGAACGGGTCGCCGGGATGCTCGCCGAGATCCAGCGCGACGGGTTCGAGGCCGTCCAGCGGTACGCCCGCGAACTCGACCACGCCGACGTCGTCGAGCTGAGCGCCGAGGAACTCGCCGCGACCGGTGACCGGCTCACCCCGGAACTCCGCGCGGCCATCGAACTCGGTGCTGCGCGCACGCAGCAGTTCGCGCGTCTGCAGCGCGAGCACCTCGCGGACTTCTCCGCAGAACTCGTCCCCGGGCTCACCGTGGGACAGCGCTACGTCCCGGTCGGCAGTGTCGGCGCGTACCTGCCGGCCGGGCGCTTCCCCCTCACGGCGAGCGCGTTCATGAGCGTCGGCGTCGCGAAGGCCGCGGGCGTCCCGACCGTCGTGGCCTGCACCCCGCCGCAGCCGGACGGTGGCGTGAACGCGGCCGTGGCGTACGCGGCGTACGTCTCCGGTGTCGACCGGCTGTTCGTCGTCGGCGGCGTCCAGGCGCTCGCCGCCATGGCGTTCGGTCTGCTCGGCGCGGCACCGGTCGACATGATCGTCGGTGCCGGGAACGCCTTCGTCGCCGAGGCGAAGCGCCAGCTCTTCGGTGCCGTGGCCATCGACCTGCTGGCCGGGCCGTCCGAGGTCGCCGTGATCGCGGACGAGACCGCCGACCCGGAGCTCGTGGCCGCCGACCTGCTCGGCCAGGCGGAGCACGGCCCGAACTCCCCGGCGGCGCTCGTCACCACCTCCCGCACGCTCGGCGAGGCGGTCATCGCGGAGGTCGAGCGGCAGCTGCCGACCCTGTCCACGAACGAGATCTGCGGACCCGCCTGGCGCGACCACGGCTCGGTCGTGCTCGTCGAGGACCGCGAGTCCGCCGCAGCGGTCATGGACGAGTACGCTCCGGAACACCTCGAGGTGCAGACCGCGGACGACGCCTGGTACCACGACCGTCTCACGAACTACGGCTCGCTGTTCATCGGCACGTGGAGCACCGTTGCCTACTCCGACAAGGGCATGGCGGGCACGAACCACACCCTCCCCACCGCGGGCGGCGCGAAGCACAGCGCCGGCCTGTCGGTGAGCCGGTTCCTCAAGCCGCTCACCTACCAGCACATCGCCCGCGAGGCCACCCCCGAGCTGGCCGACGCCGTCGACGTCATCTCGGCGAGCGAGGGCATGTCCGCCCACCGCGCCACCGCCACCCTGCGGACCGAGCGGCTCACACGCTCCACCACCCCCGAACCCGACCACACGACCCGGAAGTGACCATGACCACACCAGCCGCACGCCGTCGAGGTCTCCTCGCCACGGTGCCCGTCATCGGCCTCGTCGTCGCCCTCGCCGGGTGCTCGGCCCCCGGCTCCGGAGGGCCCGTCGGCCAGGTCGACCAGCCCGAGATCACGAAGAAGGTCGCCGCGTCGGACATCGACGGTGACACGACCCTGACGATGTGGGCCGACGTCGCCGAGAAGCCGCTCATGGAGAAGCTCGTCCCGGCCTACGAGAAGGCCTACCCGGACGTCGACGTCCGGATCACGTACAAGAGCTTCGACGACCTCATCGCGACCGTCGTGAACGCCGCCAACTCGGCGAACGCTCCGGACCTCTTCCAGGGCAACATCGGCTACGCGGTCGACGGGGCGCTCGTCAAGGGCGACCTGGTCCGGCCGCTCGACGACGTGGCGGACGTGTACGGGTGGTCGACGGGCACCGGGGCCTCGACGCTCGGGCCCGCACGCTGGAACGACGACGGCACGGCGTTCGGCTCGGGCACGCTCTACGGCATGTCCGTGATCAGCGAGGTGCAGGGCATCTACTACGACGAGCAGAAGCTCGACGAACTCGGGCTCGAACCGCCGACGTCGATCGACGACCTCGAGCAGGACCTCGCGACTGCGAAGGCAGCGGGCGAGCAGCCGATCATGCTCGGCAACTCCGACCAGTACGCCGCCACCCACGTCTTCTCGGACATCGCCGCGACGAAGCAGGACCCGTCGTCGATCGCCGCCTGGATCGGCGGGAAGTCGGGTTCGACCTTCGCGACCAAGGGCAACGAGGAAGCCGCCCAGACCATGCGCGACTGGGCCGAGAAGGGGTACTTCGGGTCCGGTTACGACGGGCTGAGCAACGAGGACGCGATCGCCCGGTTCGCCGACGGCAAGGGCGTGTTCTTCGTCGGCGGCTCGTGGAACGGCGCCTCGCTCGACTCTCACTCCTTCGGGTTCGCTCCGCTGACGTCCGGCGGTGTCGGCGCCACCGCGTCCCCGTGGCACATCAGCACGAAGTCCGAGCACCAGGAGGCGGCCATCGCGTTCCTCGGGATGATGCACAGCCCCGAGGTCGGCCAGTGGATCCTCGACACCGGCCGCCTGCCGGTGGTCACCGACGGCGTCAGCTCGCAGGACCGGCTCCAGGAGCAGACCCTGACCGCGCTGAAGGACACCATCGCCGCGGGCACCCAGGTCGGGTACTACGACTGGAGCACCACGGACATGCTCACCGCGATGGGCGGAGCGCTGCAGGAGGTGATGGCCGGCCGGACGACGCCGTCCGAGTTCACCGACACGGTCCAGCGGACCTGGGCGAAGGCGCACGACTGACATGGCGGCCACGCTCGTCGAGCGCGGGACCGACCGGGCGACGCCACGTCGGCGTCGCCCGGCCGCCACCCGTGTCAGCTGGAGTTCGCTCCTGTACGTCGCCCCGGCCCTGGCGTTCTTCGTCGTGTTCGTCGTGGTGCCGATCGTCCAGTCGGTGCGCATCTCGTTCTACGACTGGGACGGCATCAGCGTCGCCACCCCGGCCGGGTTGTCGAACTACGCGGCGGTCTTCGCGGACGCCGACCTCCGTCAGGCGCTCGGACACTCGGTCGTGCTGCTGTTCTTCTACGCCGCACTGCCCGTCCTGGTCGGGCTGCTGCTCGCGGGCGCGATGTCGCGGATCCGCATCCACGGCCTGACCGTGTTCCGGGCGGTGCTGTTCCTGCCGCAGATCCTGTCGAGCGTCGTCGTCGCCGTCGCCTGGCGCGGGCTGCTCGCCGAGGACGGCCCCGTCAACGGCTTCCTCCGGGCGGTCGGGCTGGGCGGTCTCGCCCGCAGCTGGCTCGGTGACTTCGGCACCGCCCTGCCGTCCATCGGGCTCATCGGGACCTGGGTCGAGTACGGCCTGTGCATGGTGCTCTTCCTGGCCGGCATCGCGACGATCGACCGGTCCCTCTACGAGGCGGCCCGGCTCGACGGCGCCGGGGCGATCCGGGAGTTCACGTCGATCACACTGCCGGCGCTGCGCCCGCAGATCTCCATCGCGCTCATCCTGACCATCACGTTCGCGCTGCGGAACTTCGACCTCATCTGGAACACCACGCGCGGTGGCCCCGGGACGTCGACCACGGTGCCGAGCGTCTTCGTCTACCAGGACGCGTTCCAGGACCGTGCCCTCGGGCAGGCGTCCGCGCTGGCCGTGGTCCTGACGGTGCTCATCCTGGTGGTCGTCGGCATCGTGCAGCTCGCCCTCCGCGAGCGGAAGGGAGCGGCGTCGTGAAGGTCGCACGCAGCGAGACCCTCGTCACCCACGCGGTGCTCGTCGTCGCCGCGCTCGTCGCGGTGTTCCCCCTCGCGTCGGTGATCGTCACCTCGCTGAGCGGGGACGACGGCGGGGTCGGGTTCGACAACTACGTCGACGCCTGGACGCAGGGCGGGTTCGCGTCCGCCCTCGTCTCGAGCGCCGTCGTCGCGATCACGGTCGTCGTCGTGACCGCGACGGTCGCCTGCCTGGCCGGCTACGCCCTCGCACACATGCGGGTGCCCGGGGGCCGGTTGCTCCTCGGCCTCCTGCTCGTCGGGCTCGTCCTGCCGTACGAGGTCACCGTGCTGCCGCTGTACCAGATGCTCGCCGGGTGGGGTCTCGTGGACACGTACTGGGCGCTCATCCTGCCGCAGATCGGTCTGTCGGTGCCGCTCGGGGTGTTCTGGATGCGGTCGTTCTTCGCCTCCGTCCCGGGTGAGCTGCTCGAGGCGGCGCGCATCGACGGCGCCTCCCGCTTCCGGATCCTCCGCAGCGTGCTGACCCCGGTCGCGCTGCCGGCCGTGGCGACGCTCGCGACGATCCTCTTCCTGTTCACGTGGAACGAGTTCCTGCTCGCGCTCGTGCTCGTGCCGCAGAACGAGGCCGTCCAGACGGCGCCGCTGTCGCTGTCGTTCTTCTCCGGCGCGCAGCGTGGCGCCCAGCCCGACGTCACCGCCGCGGCAGCCGTGCTCGTCGCCCTGCCGATCGTCGTCGCCTACGTCCTGCTCCAGCGTCGGCTCATCACCGGGCTGACGGAAGGCGCGGTCAAGTGACGGCCGGCGGGACCGGCGTGGCCCGGGTCCGGTGCGACCAGCTCGCGCCGGTGCTCGGTGACCTCGAGGGCAACGGCAGGAGCGTCCTCGCCGCGGTGGAGCGGGCCGTCGAGGACCGGGTCGACGTCCTCGTCCTGCCGGAGCTCGCCACGACCGGGTACGTCTTCCGGGACGCTGACGAGGCAGCGGCGCTCGCGGTCACGGCGGACGACCCGCTCTTCGCCCGGGTCGCCGGCGCGCTGACGGGGACGGACACCGTCGTCGTGGTGGGCTTCTGCGAGCGGGACGGGCGCGTCCTGCGCAACAGCGTCGCGGTCGTGGACCGGACCGGTGTCCGGACCGTCTACCGGAAGACGCACCTGTGGGACCGCGAGACCCTCGTGTTCACGCCGGGCGACGCCGCGCCTCCCGTCGTCGACACCGCGCACGGCCGCATCGGCGTGCTCGTCTGCTACGACATGGAGTTCCCGGAGATGCCCCGCATGCTCGCGCTCGCGGGCGCGGACCTCATCGCCGTCCCGACGAACTGGCCGGTCGGGGACCACCCGGAGCGCGACCGTGTCGCCGAGGTGATCGCCGCGCAGGCGGCCGCGCGGACCAACGGCGTGTTCATCGCGTGCTGCGACCGCGCGGGCACGGAACGGGGCCAGGACTGGAACGAGGCGAGCGTGATCGTCGACCAGTTCGGCTGGGTCGCCGCCGAGACCGAGCCCGGGGCCGGCGCGACCGCGATCACCGTCGACGTCTTCCCGGCCCTCGCCCGCGACAAGTCCACGAGCCCGCACAACGACTGGATCGGGGACCGCCGCCCCGAGCTCTACGACCGGAAGGTGCCGACCGCATGACCACCCCCGACGTGACCGACGCCGACGTGACCGACGCTGCTGTGACCGACGCCGCGACCGACTGGTGGCGCACCGCCGTCATCTACCAGGTCTACCCGCGGTCCTTCGCCGACCTCGACGGTGACGGGACCGGTGACCTGGCCGGGATCACGGCGCGGCTCGACCACGTCGCGGCGCTCGGTGCCGACGCCGTGTGGCTCTCGCCGTTCTACCCGTCCCCGCAGGCCGACGGTGGCTACGACGTGGCCGACTACCGGGACGTCGACCCGCTGTACGGCACGCTCACCGACGCGGACGCCCTGCTCGCACGGGCGCACGACCTGGGGCTGCGGGTCATCGCCGACCTCGTCCCGAACCACTGCTCGGACCAGCACGTGCTCTTCCGTGCCGCGCTCGCCGCCGCGCCGGGCAGCCCGGAGCGTGGGATGTTCCACTTCCGCGACGGACGCGGCGAACACGGCGACCTGCCGCCGAACGACTGGCAGTCGATGTTCGAGGGCCCGGCCTGGACCCGCGTCACCGAGGCGGACGGCACCCTCGGCCAGTGGTACCTGCACCTCTTCGCGCCCGAGCAGCCGGACTGGAACTGGGACGACCCCCGGGTGCACCGGGAGTTCGAGACGACGCTACGGTTCTGGCTGGACCGCGGGGTGGACGGGTTCCGGGTCGACGTGTGTGACGCGATCGTGAAGGCCCCGGGCCTGCCGGACTGGCCGCACGCGACCCACGGCGTCGTGGAGCCGGTCGACGGCGTGATGCCGCCGATGTGGGACCAGGAGGGCATCCACGCCGTCTTCCGCGAGTGGCGACGGATCCTGGACGAGTACGAGGGCCAGCGCATCCTCTGCGCCGAGGCGTGGCTCCCACCGGAGCGGGCGGCCCGCATCGTCCGGTCCGACGAGATGCACCAGGCGTTCAACTTCGCGTACCTGTCGCTCCCGTGGGACGCGGCGGCGATCCGGGCGAACGTCGACACGAGCATCACCGCGAACGACGCCGTCGGTGCGCCGACCACGTGGGTGCTCTCGAACCACGACGTGATGCGGCACGCGAGCCGCTTCGGCTACGACGGACCGGTCGAGCTCGAGGCCGGTGTGGGCGTGGACGACCCGCAGCCGGATCGTGCCACCGGTCTCCGCCGTGCCCGGGCCGCGACGCTGCTCATGCTCGGCCTGCCGGGCTCCGCCTACCTGTACCAGGGTGAGGAACTCGGCCTGCCCGAGGTCACCACGCTTCCCGACGCGGTCCGCCAGGACCCCGTGTGGGAGCGCTCCGGCCACCGGATCCGCGGCCGCGACGGGTGCCGGGTGCCGATCCCGTGGACCTCCGACGGGCCGTCCTTCGGCTTCTCGTCCGCCGCGGACACATGGCTGCCGCAGCCGGTCGACTTCGGCGCGTACGCCGTCGCCGAGCAGGAGGACGACGAGACCTCCACCCTGGCGATGTACCGCCGGGCGCTCGACGTCCGACGGCGGACGGCCCTCGGCGCCGGGACCCTGCGCTGGCACGAGACCGGCACCGGCAGCGTGCTGGCGTGGTCGAACGGCCGGGTCACCGTCGTCGGCAACCTCGGCTCCGAGCCGGTGCGGCTGCCGGCCGGGGAGGGCGTGTCCGGCGGGGAGGTCCTGGTCGAGTCGGTGCCGGGCGCGCTCGTGGACGGGATCCTCGCTGCCGACGCCGCTGTCTGGTTGACCACGGAGCCCGCCCGCACGACCTGACCCGACGGCGGTGCGCCCCCCCCCCCCGGTGCCCGGACCGCCGCTCGCGGTCACCCGCACCTCGGTCCTCCGGTCCGCACGCCTGCCGCTCCGGTCGTGTGCCCAAGCGTCGGTCCGCCCCGCCCGCCGACGCGGCCGGCTGGTCTGCCTGTCGGCGGGCGCAGCCAGGCGCCGGGCTGCCCGTGCGCCGGTCCGCCCGTGCGCCGGTGCGCCGGGCTGCCCGTGCGCCGGGGCGGCGGGCTGCACGTCCGCCGTTCCGTCGTCCGGACGGCCGGGAGGCCCGACCCACGTCGGTCGTGCACGGTACCGTCGTCGCATGGACCGTTCCGAGATCCTCGCGGCCGCAGCAGCGGCCCACGCCGCCCGCATCGCCGCCGCCGGCGGCGACGACCGCGGTGCCCGCGAGCGCGCCGAAGCGGCGTCGGCGGCCCCGGCACCCGAGCGTCGCCGGTCGGCGGACGCCGAACGGGCGGCGGAGTCGGACCGCGCTGCCGACCGGACCGAGGGCGCGCTGTCCGACTGGCGCCGTATGGGCACCCGCCGCGGCATGACCCCGGACGCCCAGGTCCGGAGCGCCTGGACGGTGACGGGCATCCCCGAGCAGGGGGACGCCCGCGCGTTCGCGAACGTGCTGCTCTCGACCGCCGGGCACGCTGGCCGGGTGGCGGACGCCGCGCGTCGCAACGAACGGCTCGCCGGGGCCGCACGGGCCGCCGCACGACGAACCGTGCGCCGCTACACCGACCACGGGGCGGGGATGTCCGCGCTCGGGGACGTGCTCGACGCCGGACCCGCTCGGGACGACGACGGCGGGGCCGAGCACGCCTGACCCGGACGCGCCCCGCCCGGGCTCGGACTACCGCCGGAACGGGTCGAGGTTCAGCACGGTGTCCTCGTACAGGTACTGCTGGTCGCCGTACACGGTGACGTCCGGGTTCAACCAGACCAGGTCCTTCACCGTGATGCCGAGCCGGGCTGCGACGGCGCCGATGAGGTCCTCCGACGCGATCCGGTAGGCGACGGGTGACCCGTCCGGAGACCCCTCGCTGCTCGTGATCCCGGTGGCGTTCGGGCGTGCCCCACCGTCGACGGGGTGCAGGTTCGTCGTCCGCGCCGGTACCGACCAGTTGACCGGTGTGACCGCGAGCACCTTGTCCGGCCCGAGTTCGACCGGCAGGTCGGGGGCCGCGGACTCGGCCGCCGAGTAGACGACGAGCGTGCCGAGCCACGACGGGTCCACCCGTCCGGGGTCCATGTCGGTCGTGGCCGGGGTCGGGACCGCGGGGGAGCCGCCCCCGAGCACGGTGTCCCCGACGCCGTGCCAGGAGAGGCCGTCGCCGACCGAGGGCGGCGTCTCGAGGAAGGTCGCACCGACGGGGACCGGCAGCGTCGAGGTGAACCCCGACCACTGCACGGTCGGGTAGCCGTTGTCAGCGACGACCACGCGGTAGTGGAACCGCACGCTGCCCTTCGGCGTGACGACGTCCGCCTCGCTGACGACGGTGCCGACCGGGATCGGGGAGACCGTGGGCTCCGGCGCCGCGGCCTCGGTGGGGACGGCGGTCGGGGTCCGTGGTGACGCGGACTCGGCGATGCGGCGGGCCTCGGCGCTGGCGCTCGGGTCGGGGGCCTTGCCCGTGCCGTCGGCGGTGGCGCTGCGGCTCGGCGCCGGCAGCTCGTCCGGCCCGCGGAGGAACGCGCACCCCGCTGCGGTCGTGACGACGACCGTGGCGAGCGCGACCGCTCCGAGCAGTCGGCCGGGCCTGCCTCGGCCGTGCCCCGGTCCGGCGTGCCCCTGTCCGGCGTGCCCCTGTCCGGCGTGCCCCTGTCCTGCGTGTCCCTGTCCTGCGTACCCGCGACGCATGGTCCCCCCGTCCCGTCGTGCCTGGTCCCCTCGCGCTGCGAGCCTACGGCACCACGGTCGGCCCGGCTCCTGCGCGTCGGACCTGCACGTCGGACCTGCGCGGCGGTGGGAAGATCACTGGTGGCCCGCCGGGAGCCGTCCCGGGACGGTGGGCCGCGCCGGTCCCTGCCGGACCCCCGCTCGCGATCACGGACGAAGGACACACCGCATGGTCGACACCCGACCCACAGCACACGAGGCCGGGCTCCCCCCGGTGGGCACCGGACCGCACCGCCGCCGCCTCGGGCTGCTGGCGCTCGTCGCGACCTTCGGCGGTCTGCTCTTCGGGTACGACACCGGGGTGGTGAACGGCGCGCTCCTGCCGATGCGGGAGGAGCTCGGCCTGACGGACGTCACGGTGGGTGTCGTCACGAGTTCGCTGGCCTTCGGCGCGGCAGTCGGCGCGGTGTTCGGGGGACGGGTCGCCGACGCCTGGGGTCGACGGCGGACCATCATCCTCCTGTCGGTGCTGTTCTTCGTCGGGACGCTCGTGTGCGTCGCCGCCCCGTCGTTCGGCGTGATCGTCGTCGGCCGCGTGCTGCTCGGCCTCGCGGTGGGCGGTGCCTCGACGGTCGTGCCGGTGTTCCTCGCCGAGCTCGCTCCGTACGAGATCCGCGGTTCGCTGTCCGGTCGCAACGAGCTCATGATCGTCATCGGGCAGCTCGCCGCGTTCGTCGTGAACGCCGTCATCGCCAGCCTCTGGGGTGAGGGCGACGGGGTCTGGCGGATCATGCTCGCCGTCTGCGCACTCCCCGCCGTCGCCCTGTTCGTCGGGATGCTCCGCGTGCCGGAGTCGCCCCGGTGGCTCGCGACGCACGGCCGTGACGACGCGGCGCTCGCCGTCCTGCGGCAGGTGCGGTCGGCGGACCGTGCCGAGGCCGAGCTCGCGGACATCCGCCGCGCGCACGAGCACGAGGCGCAGGAGCAGCGGGAGAGCGGGTGGACCGTCCTGCTCCGGAACAAGTGGCTCGTCCGGATCGTGCTGGTCGGCGCCGGCCTCGGGGTCGCGCAGCAGCTCACCGGGATCAACTCGATCATGTACTACGGCCAGTCCGTCCTCATCGAGTCCGGGTTCAAGGCATCAGCCGCGCTCATCGCGACCATCGCGCCGGGGGTCATCGCGGTGGTCGGTGGCGTCATCGCGATCGCGAACATGGAGCGGATCGACCGGCGGACGACGCTGCTGCTCGGCTTCTCCCTGACGACGGTGTGCCACTTCCTCATCGGCACCGCCTCGGTCGCCCTGCCGGCGGGCAACCCGGCGCGACCGTGGGTGATCCTGGTCCTCGTCGTCGCGTTCGTCGGCTCGATGCAGACGTTCCTCAACATCGCGGTGTGGGTCGTGCTGTCGGAGGTGTTCCCGACGCAGATCCGGGCGCTCGGCATGGGCATCGCGGTGTTCTGCCTCTGGATCGCGACCGCGCTCGTCGGGCTGTGGTTCCCGTCCGTCGTCGCGGCGACGGGCATCACCGGCACGTTCTTCGGCTTCGGCGTCGTCGGGGTCCTCGCGCTGCTGTTCATCTGGCGGTTCGTGCCCGAGACGCGCGGCCGCACCCTCGAGCAGGTCGAGGAGGGCGTCGCCTCGGGCAGCCTCTTCACCGTCGACGCGGCGGGTCGCCGCTGACCACGAGGACACACGGGAGGCCCGTCACCAGCTGGTGACGGGCCTCCCGTGTGTCTCAGGTCGGGCTACGGGCGCAGGAGCACCTTGCCGACGCGGCCGGCGGTGTCGCTCGCACGGGCGGCGTCGCGGGCGTCCTCGAACGCGAAGGTCTCGGACACGGGGAGCGTCAGCGACCCGTCGAGCACGCGGCTGATGAGCTCGCCGAACAGCTCCTGCTTCGTCTCCGCGGGCATGGTCCGGCTGACCACACTGCCCCAGAAGCCCTTCACGGTGAGCTGGCCGAAGATGACCTTGCCGGACGGGATCTCGAGCGTGGGGGAGGCCATCGCGCCGAAGACGACGAGGGTCGCCTCGTCACCGAGCACGGACGCGATGTCGCCCGCGGCCTTCCCGCCGACCGACTCGACGCCGGCGCGGATCGGGGCGCCGCCGGTGATGGCCGAGACCTGGTCCTGCCAGTCCTCGGTGTCGGTCGCGACGATCCGCTCGATGCCCTGGGCGCGCATCTCCTCGACGCCCTCGGCACGGCGGACGAGGCCGATGACGTTGATGCCGCGGGCGGCACCGAGCTGGGCGACCATGCGGCCGACCGCGCCGTTCGCGGCGTTCTGGATGAGCCAGTCGCCCTCGTGCAGGTCGAGCGAGTGCAGCAGGCTGATCGCGCTGAACGGCATCGACACGAGCTGGGCGGCCGACTCGTCGGGCATCGCGTCCGGCACGGGGATCAGCCCGGCGGCGTCGGCGACGTAGTACTCCGCCCAGACGCCGAAGGTGCCACCGGCCACGCGCTGGCCGACGGACAGGTGCGTGACGCCCTCGCCGAGGGCCTCGACGACGCCGAGCGCCTCGGTGCCGGACGGCGCGGGCAGCTCCGGCTTGAAGCCGTACGTGCCGCGGATCGTCCACAGGTCGTGGTTGTGGATCGGGGAGAGCACGGTCCGGACGAGCACCTGGCCGGCGCCCGGGGTGGGGACGGGGCGCTGCTCGACGGTCAGGACGTCGGCGGGCTCGCCGAACTCCGGGTGGACGACGGCGCGCATGGTCTGGTCTGCCACGGGTCAGTCCTCCGAGACCGTGATCGTGACGTCGATGTTGCCGCGCGTCGCGTTCGAGTACGGGCACACCTGGTGGGCGGCGTCAGCGAGGGCCTGGGCCTGGTCGTGCTCCATGTCCGGGATGACGACCTCGAGCACGACGGCGAGCTGGTATCCGCCCTGGCCGTTCGGGCCGATCTGGACGCGGCCGCCGACGGACGAGTCGGTGACCTTGACCTTCTGCGCGCGGGCGACGCCCTGCAGTGCGGAGTGGAAGCACGCGGCGTAGCCGGCGGCGAAGAGCTGCTCGGGGTTCGTGCCGGCGCCGGAGCCGCCCATCTCCTTCGGGATCGCCATGTCCAGCTCGAACGAGCCGTCGCTGGTCTGGACCTTGCCGTTGCGGCCTTCGCCGGTGGACAGGGCTTCTGCGGTGTAGAGGACGTCCATGTGGTGTCCTTCCTTCCTTCGTGGGGTCTGTCTGGTCAGTGGGGACCGAGGTCAGTGGGGACCGAGGTCAGCGGGTCAGCGGGGCCGCGGTGGCCGCCGCGCGGTGCATCGTCTCGGTGAGGCGCTGCAGCGTCGCGATGAGGTCGGCGGCGGACTGCTCGTCGGGCAGCCCGGTGCCGGCGGCGACGCGGGCGGGGACGTGCGCGAGTTCGGCGCGGAGGGACCGGCCGCGCTCGCCGGTCGTCACGGTGACCACGCGCTCGTCGTCACTGCGGCGTTCGCGACGGACGAGGTCGCCCTGCTCCATGCGCTTGAGGAGCGGCGAGAGGGTCCCGGAGTCGAGCTGCAGGTGGTCGCCGAGGCTCGACACGGTCTGGTCGCCCTCGACCCACAGCGTCACGAGCACGAGGTACTGCGGGTAGGTCAGGCCCCACGGCTCGAGCAGCGCGCGGTACGCCTGGGTCGTCGCCCGGGTCGCTGCGTAGAGGGAGAAGCACACCATCTCGTCGGTCACCGGCATGACGTCACTGTTGCACGCGACCGGGTTGTGCACAACCTGGTCGGGACGACGTCCAGCCGACACACGGCATCCGTCCGCCGAGAGCGCACCGGACGGACGTCCGTCGTCGGGTCCGGTTAGGCTGGCCGGACCGACGATGACCAGCAACCACCCCGCCACCGCACCGACGACGACCACAGCGATCCCGCGAGTCGGCTCATCAGTGTCCCACGGCAAGACGATCCTGATCGGCGAGCACGCCGTGGTCTACGGCGCACCCGCGCTCGTGCTGCCGGTGACCGACGTCCGCGTGACGGCCACCGCGACGCCCCTGCCGGCGACGCACTCGTCCGGGGCGGAGCACGTGCTGGAGTCCACCGTCCACACGGGGCCGTTCGGCCTCGCGCCGGCCGCCGTGCTGCCCACGACGACCGCCGTCACCGCGACGCTCCGCCACCTCGCCGACCTCGGGTACCCGCACGCCGTGGACACCGCGTTCCACGTCCGGGTCGACAGCCAGGTGCCCACCGCCCGCGGGATGGGGTCGAGCGCCGCCGTCGCCGCGGCCGTGACCGCCGCGGTCGCCGACGCCCTCGGGGTCGTGCTCGACCGCGCCACCCACCACGACCTCATCCAGGCGTGCGAGCGCGTCGCCCACGGGCGCCCGTCCGGACTCGACGCCCGGGGGGTCGTCGCCGACGAGCCCGTCTGGTTCGAGCACGACGTCATCGAGCCGGTGCAACTCACCGGGCGCTTCGTCTTCGTCGTCGCCGACACCGGTGTCCCCGGACACACGCGCGAGGCCGTCG
Organism: Curtobacterium sp. MCBD17_008; assembly: GCF_003234475.1. NCBI lineage: Bacteria > Bacillati > Actinomycetota > Actinomycetes > Micrococcales > Microbacteriaceae > Curtobacterium > Curtobacterium sp. MCBD17_008. The sequence continues at coordinate 37,052 of NZ_QKTK01000020.1, forward strand.
CGGCCGTGCGGGAACGCCACGACCGCGCCCCCGAGGTGGTCGACGCCGTCGTGCAGCGCATCGGGGACCTCGCCCGGGCAGCGCGGGGGACGCTCGTCGACGGCGACGCCCAGGCCCTCGGTGCCACCATGGACGCCGCGCACGAACTGCTCACCACCCTCGACGTGTCGAGCGGGGACATCGATCGGCTCGTCGGCGCCGCACGCAGCGCGGACGCCCTCGGCGCGAAGCTCACCGGTGGGGGACGGGGCGGATGCGTCCTGGCCCTCGCCGCCGACGACGAGCACGCCGCCCGCATCGTGACCGCACTGCGCGACGCGGGCGCCGCCGCCACCTGGACCACCTCGATCGGAGCCCGTGCCTGATGACCGCAACCGCCGTCGCGCACCCCAACATCGCGCTCGTGAAGTACTGGGGCAAGGCGGACGCCGACCTCGCGCTGCCCGCCACGGGCAGCGTCTCGATGGGCCTCGACGTCTTCCCCACCACGACCTCCGTCACGCTCGACGCCGGCCGGGAGGCGCGTGACACGTTGACCCTGAACGGTCGCGTCGTCGACGACGGTGCGCTGGTGCGGGTCGAGCGCTTCCTCGACCTCGTCCGTGACCTGTCCGGCTCGGAGGCCCGCGCCGCCGTCGTCACGGAGAACACCGTGCCCACGGGCGCCGGTCTGGCCTCGAGCGCATCGGGCTTCGCCGCCCTCGCCGTCGCCGCCGCGAGCGCGTACGGTCTCGACCTGTCGTCGCGGGACCTCTCCCGGCTCGCCCGCCGCGGTTCGGGCTCGGCCACGCGGTCGATCCCCGGCGGGGTCGCGGTCTGGCACGCGGGCGACGACGAGGGCTCCTTCGCCGAGACGATCCCCGCGCCGCCGATGGCGATGGTGGTCGTGACGATCGACGACGGCCCGAAGGAGATCGGCTCGCGCGAGGCCATGCGCCGGACGATCGCGACGTCGCCGTTCTACCCGGCCTGGGTGACCTCGACGACCGAGACCGTCCAGGACATGCTCGCCGCGTGCGCGGCCGGCGACTTCACCCGCATCGGCGAGCTGACCGAGAGCAACGCGCTCCGCATGCACGCCACCATCGAGGGCGCCTTCCCCCCGATCCGCTACCTGAACAGCCGCAGCGTCGCGGTCTTCGACGCCGTCGCCGCGCTGCGGGCCGACGGCCTCGAGGCCTACGCCACCGCCGACGCCGGCCCGAACGTCGTCGTGCTCTGCCGTCCGGAGGACCGTGCCCGCGTGGCCGCGTCCCTGGACGGGTTCGGCGCGGTCATCGAGTCCGGCACCGGACCAGCCGCTCACCTGGTCGGCTCCGAACGCCCGGGGGACCACCCCCGAGCAGAGGAGACCACCGCGTGACCGAGTTCCGAGCCCACGGCAAGCTGTTCGTGGCGGGCGAGTACGCCGTCGTCGAGCCGGGTCAGCCGTCCGTGCTGATCGCCCTCGACCGTGCGATCACCGCCCGCGTCTCCGAGGGGCACGAGGCCGGCAGCGTGCACTCCGAGGAGTACGGCAACCTCCCGCTGACGTGGACCCGTGCCGAGGACGGCCTCGCACTGGACCGCGAGCACCACCCCTACGACTACGTCATGGCGACGATCGACCTCGTCGAGAAGCTCCGCGCCGAGCTCGGGATCGCGCCGCGGTTCCACGACCTGCGCATCGAGAGCCAGCTCGACGACGCCAGCGGCCGGAAGTTCGGGCTCGGCTCGTCGGCCGCGGTGACCGTCGCGACCGTCGGCGCCCTCGACCGCTTCTACGGCCTCGGCCTGTCGCAGCGCCGACGCTTCATGGTGGCGCTGCTCGCGACAATCCGCGTGGCACCCCGCGCCTCCGGCGGCGACCTCGCGGCGAGCACCTTCGGCGGATGGCTCCGCTACAGCGCGCCCGACCGCGAGGTCCTGGCCGGTCTGCTCGACGAGCGGACGGTCTCGTCGATCCTCGACGACGACGACGCCTGGACCGGTTTCGACGTCGAGCACCTGCCCGCCCCGACCGACCTGCGGCTCCTCGTCGGCTGGACCGGGTCACCGGCGTCCACGACGAAGCTCGTCGGCGTCGTGCGTCGACACCGCGACGGTGACTACGCGGCGTTCCTCGACGCCAGCCGCGCCTGCGTCGACGACCTGACCACGGGCCTCCGGACCGGGGACGCCGAGCGCACGCTCGGCGCACTCCGGCGCGCCCGCGGCCTGCTGCAGGACCTCGGGACATCCGTCGGCTCGCAGATCGAGACGCCGCGCCTCGCGACGCTCTGCGACGTCGTCGAGGCAGCCGGTGGCGCCGCGAAGCCGTCCGGGGCCGGTGGCGGCGACTGCGGGATCGCGCTCGTCCCCGCCGACAGCGACCCCGCCGACATCCTCCGCACCTGGGAGGCACACGACATCAGGCACCTCAGCGTCGCGGTGCAACCCGAGGAAGGGACCACGCGATGACCGACCTGCAGACCCCGATCCCCACGAAGTGGGTCGGACCGATCCGCGTCAGCGGCAACGCCGTCGAGGGCGAGCACGAGGTGCCCCTCGCGACGTACGAGTCCCCGCTCTGGCCGTCCGTCGGCCGCGGCGCACGGATCTCGCGCATGGTCGAGGGCGGCATCGTCTCGACCGTCGTCGACGAGCGGATGACCCGCTCGGTGGTCGTCCGCGCCTCCAGTGCCGCCGCCGCGCACATGGCCGCCGGACGGATCCTCGCCCGCCAGGGCGACCTCGAGACCATCGTCACCGGGCAGAGCCGCTTCGCGAAGCTCATCGAGGTGCACCCGGAGATCGTCGGTGACCTGCTCTTCCTGCGGTTCGCCTTCACCACGGGCGACGCCTCCGGTCACAACATGGTCACGCAGGCCGCGGACACGCTCCTGCCGGCGATCCTGGCCTGGGAGCCCGAGCTGCGGTACGTGTCGATCTCGGGCAACTTCTGCTCGGACAAGAAGGCCACCGCGGTGAACGGCATCCGGGGCCGCGGCCGGAACACCATCGCCGAGATCGTCATCCCGGGCGAGGTCGTCGAGAAGCGCCTGCGCTCCTCCACCGAACGGATCGTCGAGCTCAACACGGCGAAGAACCTGGTCGGGTCGACGATCGCCGGGGCACTGCGCTCCGCGAACGCGCACTACGCGAACATGCTGCTCGGGTTCTACCTCGCCACCGGGCAGGACGCGGCGAACATCGTCGAGGGCTCCCAGGGCATCACGCTCGCCCAGGCCCGAGGCGACGACCTGTACTTCTCGTGCTCGCTCCCGCACCTCATCGTCGGCACGGTCGGCAACGGCAAGGGCAACGACCTGCCCGTCGTCGAGGACGCCCTCGTGCGCCTCGGCTGCCGGGAGGACCGCGAGCCCGGCGCCAACGCCCGACGCCTCGCCGCGCTCTGCGCCGCCACCGTGCTCTGCGGTGAACTCTCACTGCTCGCCGCCCAGACGAACCCGGGCGAGCTCATGGCCGCACACGTCGCCATGGAGCGACGCGGCCACCGACCGGAAGGAGCGTCGGCATGACCGCGCAACAGCCGCTCACCGTGGGCATCCACGACCTCGCGATCGCCACCGGCCACCACGTGCTCGACCTCGACGACCTCGCCGCCACCACGGGCGTCGACCCGGCGAAGTACCACGTCGGCATCGGCCAGGACGCCTTCAGCGTGCCCGCCCCCGACGAGGACATCGTCACGATGGGCGCCGCCGCCGCGAAGGAGGTCCTCGACCGTCACGGCGTGGAGGGCATCCGCACGGTGCTCTTCGCGACCGAGTCCGGCATCGACCAGTCCAAGGCCGCCGGGGTGTTCGTGCACGGGCTGCTCGGTCTGCCGACCAACGTCCGTGTCGTCGAGCTGAAGCAGGCCTGCTACGGCGGGACCGCCGCGGTGCAGATGGCCCTCGGCATCATCGCGCGGGACCCGGGTGAACGCGTGCTCGTGATCGCCGCCGACGTCGCCCGCTACGACGTCGAGACGGCCGCGGAGCCCACGCAGGGCGCCGGCGCGGTCGCGATGCTCATCGCCGCCGACCCCGACCTGGTCGAGCTCGAGCCGCAGTCCGGTCTGTTCACCGCCGACGTCGACGACTTCTGGCGCCCGAACGACCGCTCCACCGCGCTGGTGGACGGGCGGCTGTCGGTCACCGCGTACGTCGACGCCTTCATCGGGGCCTGGGACGACCTCGCCGCGCGCGGTGGCCCCGGCATCGAGGCGATCGACCGCTTCGTGCACCACCAGCCGTTCACGAAGATGGCGATCAAGGCGCACCGGAAGCTCGCACAGCACGTCGACGTCCCGTTCGAGGAGACCGAGCTCGCCGTCGGGTTCACGTACAACCGACAGACCGGCAACACGTACACGGCATCGCTCTGGATCGCCCTCGGCGCGCTGCTCGACCTGGACGACGACCTGGCCGGCGCCCGCATCGGCATGTTCAGCTACGGCTCCGGCAGCGTCGGCGAGCTCATGACCGGCGTCGTCCGGCCGGAGTACCGCGACCACCGCCGGACCGGACGCGTCGCCGAGCTGCTCGCGGCACGGGTCCCGCTGTCCGTCGAGGCGTACCGGGAGCTGCACGCCGCCGGTGCCGCGACGAGCGACGACGTCGAGCGTCCGCGCGTCACCGCGGGGCCGTTCCGCTTCGCCGGGGTCACCGGCGGTGCCCGGCACTACGAGGCGACCGGCGCCTGAGCCGGCCGGCCGCACACCGAACCGACCCCGCCCCGACCCGAGGTGAGCCACCCTCGGAGAGGGGTCGTGCCTCCCGGATCGGACCCGCACCCACGCCCTAGGCTTGCGGTGTGGACGCTGTCAGTGCCGGGGCGATCCGCGACGTCGTCGCGGTGCTCCCGAACGCGCCCCGCCTCCGTCACGTGGTCGACGCCGTCGCCGCACGGATCGGCAAGCCGATCCGTGTCGTGGACGTCGACGGCCCGAGCTGGGGCGCCCTGACCGCGCTCGTGTCCCAATCGCCCGACGCGGCGCTCGTGCTGCTGCCGCCGGGGTCGACGCCGCTCTACCGGATGCACTGCGTCCTGCACGAACTCGGCCACCTCGTGCGCGGGGACACCGGCGTGCCGGTCCCGCGGACCCAGCTCGACTTCGCCGCGTGGTCCGCCGGCGGCACCGTCTGCCACCGCTCGGTCGACGACGTCCAGCACACGCTCCCCGCACCCGCGGGTTCGTCCCTGCAGGGTGACGACGAGGAGTTCGCCGAGACCTTCGCGTACGAACTGGCCACGGTCCTCCTGTCCGGCACCGTGGGGGCCGACGAGCGGACCTACGGCTAGTGGGGGTCCTGCACGCCCTGGCGTTCTGGTGTGCCGCGGCGAGCTTCGCGATCCGCGCGCCCTCGATCGGACGGAACCCGCACGGGCGAGCGAGCTGGGCGGCCACCGGTGTGGGCGCGCTCGGGTTGCTGACGCTCGGCGCGGTCGTCCCGCAGCGGGACCTGGACGCGCTGCTCGGCGGCACGAACCTCGTGAACCTCGTGCAGAACCTCTGCGCGACGACGGCGTTCTGGTTGCTGTTCCGCGGCAGCGTGCGTGACGTCGACCGGCGTCCGGCACTGGCGCACCCGCTCGCCCTGGTGGCGATGCTCGCGTCCTTCACGGTGCCGTTCCTGTTCATCCGGGACCGCGGGGACACCGTCTTCACCTTCATCGTGGACGAGATCGACCAGACCGCGACCTGGTCGTACGCGAGCATCTACATGGCGTGCGTCGCCGCGATCACCGCCACGACGCTCGCTCGCGGGGTGCTCGGCAGCCGCGGGGCGCTCGTCGTGTTCCGGGTGGGGCTGTCCCTCGTCGCGATCGCGAGCGTCGAGGAGATCGCGTCCCTGACGGCCGACCACTTCGTGCTCGGGCCGGTGCTGCTCCGCGACGTCCTCCGGGCCGCGTTCGATCCGCCGTTCTACCTGGGGATCGTGCTCATGGTCGCCGCGATGGCGTCGATGACCGTCCGGCGATGGGCCCGGGAGGCCCGGCTCCGCGGACACCGCATCCGTCTCGCCCGCATCGCCCGCCGCCTCGACCTGCGCGCACGCCGACGGCGAGGCGGTCTCCAGGTGCGCACCTACGACCTGCTCATCGCGATCCGGGACGCCGAGGTCCAGGGGCGGGAGCTCACGCCCGCGGAGACGGCGTCCGTGCGGTCCGCGGAGCTCATGCTCGCGAAGGACCTGGCGGGGTGAGGCGGCGGGGTGGGGCGGCAGGGCCGCTGGCGTGTGACATGTCCCGCCTGGTACCATGGGTGTGCTCGTTGCGTTGAGCTCCGAGAAGTGGACCCGAGACCCATCCGGACGGTTGTGGCGCTCGGGTCTCGCGTCTTCTCGGGCGTCATCGCGCGACGGTCCGGCAGTCGACCAGGTGGGTCACCCGGCGCCTCCAGTCCCCGCCCTTCGCCCATGCCCAGGCGAGCGCATCGGGCAGGGCGAGGAGGGGCTCCTCGCGAGCGGTGGCATGCCGGTGCCGCAGCTGCGCTCCCTGCTGGTGCAAGGTGTCGATGATCTGTCGGCGATCCCGGCGCTCCAGGGTCTCGTCACGCTCCAGACACAGCCCTGAACAGCCGGATCGCGTGAGGTCGATCACCAGTGCTCGGAGGCACGCCGCTCGACGGTCGACCTCGGACCGGCCGTCCTTCGGAGCGCGGTGGATGGTCGTCGAGGACGGGATGCTCGCGATTGCGTCCAGGATCATGCGACGACGCCCGTCGCTCTCCTTCGCCATGTGGAGGCGGTGCTGCCCCGGCAGGACGAGCGACCGGACCAGGTTCCGGGCTGCTCCGACGTCCCCGGGTTCGAGGAGCGTCGCTGCGAGCAGGTAGTCGCGCGCCTTCGACTCGTCGGCGAACGCCGCTCGTCCGGTCCCGCTCGTTGCTCGCACCGCCACCCTCCTCGCGGGCGCAACACTCTACACATCACCGGAGTGGGTCGGAGGTGCACCCCGACGGGGTCACTGCCCGGTGACGGCCCGACGGATCTGCTCGACGGGGACCTTCGGTGACCGGTCGGCGTTCAGCAGCCCGTTCGCCTCCTGCATCGTGTCCGTCAGCTGCGTCCAGCACGAGCCGGCGAGGAAGGTGCTGGCGCGGACGGCGTCGTGCAGCGCGGTGATGCGCTCGACCCAGTCGTCGCCGTCGGTGGCGGTCGTGTAGCCCCAGCCCTCCTCCCGGCGCCCGCCCGACTGGTGGCGCACCCCGCCGAACTCGGTGAGCATCACCGGCTGCCCCTGGTCCACGGCCCCGCCGACGAACTGTGGGTGGCCGGACGGGGCGAGTCCTTCGAGGGCACGGGTGCGGGCTGCGTCGTCCGCGTAGGTGCGCGCCAGCACCGCACCGTCGCCCTCGTAGTCGTGGATCGTCACGATGTCGGTGTCCTGCTGCTCCCAGCCGTCGTTCCCGATCACGGGGCGGGATGGGTCGAGCGCGCGCGTCAGGTCGACGAGGGCGCGGGAGTACGCCTGCTGCGCCGGGTCGGACACGACGTGCTGGATGCCCCACGACTCGTTGAACGGGACCCAGGTGACGATGGACGGGTGCGAGGCGTCCCGTTCCACGGCCGCGGTCCACTCCGCGGTGAGACGGCGGACGGCGGTGGGGGAGAACTCGTACGCGGCCGGTGCCTCGCCCCACACCATGAGGCCGAGGCGGTCCGCCCAGTGCAGGAACCGCGGGTCCTCGATCTTCTGGTGCATCCGTGCGGCGTTGAACCCCAGGGCCTTGATGAGTTCGACCTCCTGGCGGTGGGCGAGCGGGTGCGGTGCGGCCAGGTGCGACTCCGGCCAGAACGCCTGGTCGAGCACGCTGCGCACCGGGTACGGCGCACGGTTGAGCAGGAACCGGCCGCCGCCGACGCCGACGCTCCGCATGCCGAGGTAGCTCGACACCGCGTCGAGCACGTGGCCGTCCTGGTCCACGAGGGTGAGCACGGCGTCGACCAGGCGTGGGTGCTCGGGCGACCAGGTCAGCTCGTCCTCGGCCTGGCCGTTGCGCTGCCGTGCGACCGGCACCGTCACGTCGAGGGTCGGCCGGCTCGCGGTGGCGTCCCAGTCGGTGGTCCCGAGGTCCTCGTCCCGTTCGTCGAACCGCAGGGCGACCCGCAGCCGCGATCCGGCCGGCACGCGGCCCCGGAACCGGACGGTCAACGCGGTCGCCGTGGGCCCCGCCGGCGACCACCGGAGGGAGCTGATCGCGGTGCGCGGCACGGCCTCCAGCCAGACCGGCTGCCAGATGCCGGTGGTGCGGCGGTACCAGATGGCGTGCGCGTCCTCGTGCCAGTCCTGCTTGCCGCGGGGGAGGGTGACGTCGGCAGGGTCGTCCTCGGCGCGGACGACGAGCAGGTGCTCGGTCGTCCCGTCGGCGCCGTCGGTCAGCAGCGCGGTGACGTCGAACGAGAACGGCGTGTGCCCGCCCTCGTGCTCGCCGACGAACCGGCCGTCGATCCACACCTGCGCGCGGTGGTCGACGGCGCCGAAGTGCAGCACCAGGCGGGGGCGTGCGGTGCCGTGGCCGGCTGCCTCGAGTTCGGCGCGGCCGATCGTCCGCGCGTACCAGACCACGGGGTGGAACCCCGGGTCGCCGATCCCGGACGCCGGGGACTCTGGCGGGAACGGCACCGTGATCGCGCGGGGGGCCGGGAGGCCCGTGGCCCATCCCGAGTCCGCTCCGGAGTCGTCGTCGTCGTACCGGAAGGACCAGGTGCCGCTGAGGTCCGTCCAGTCGCGGCGGAGCATCTGCGGTCGGGGGTACCGGCCGTCCTGACGACTCGCGAGGGGGAGGTCGGTGACGTCGACGGGGACCGGGGAAGCGACGGTGCTCATGGTCGAGCAATTTACAGCGCTGTAAACGCAGCGTCAACGGTACGGTGAGCGCGTGGGCCAGGTCACGCTGCAGGACGTCGCGGAGCACGCCGGCGTCTCGATGAAGACCGTGTCCAACGTGGTCCGCGGGTACCGGCACGTCAGCGACGCCATGCGGGAGCGCGTGCAGCGGTCCGTCGACGAGCTCGGGTACCGGCCGAACGTCTCCGGGCGGAGCCTCGCCACCGGACGGACGAACATGCTCGCGTTCGCCTTCCCCGACCTCCGCCGTCCGTACTTCGCCGAGCTCGCGCACGTGTTCTCCCGCGTGTGCGCCGACCGCGGGTACCAGCTCCTGCTCGAGGAGACCGCCGGAGCGCCGGGCGGCGAGCTCTCCGCCGTCCGTGGGCGTGAGGCGGGCGTCGTCGACGGCGTCGTCATCCACCCCCAGGTCCTCACACCGGCGGAGATCGACCGGGCGCGCGGAGACACCGCCGTCGTGTTCCTGGGCGAGGACGTCCGACCCCCGGGCGGCGACCTCGTGGCCATCGACAACGTCCTGGCCGCGTCCGAGGCCGTCGCGCACCTCGCCGCACTCGGGCGACGCCGCATCGGGTTCCTCGGGCACGAGGTGGGCGAGCAGTCCCGCACCTCGGCCTTCCGCATGGAGGGGTACCGCGACGGCCTGGCCGCCGCCGGCCTGCCGTTCGACCCGTCGCTGTGCGTGCCGCGCGAGGTCGGCGACGCCCGCGGGGCCGAGCAGGCCTTCGGACGCGCGCTCGACGACGGACTCTCGATCGACGGGCTGCTCTGCCGGGACGACCTCGCCGCGGTCGGCGCCCTCCGTGCGATGCGGTTGCGCGGGCTCGAGGCGCCACGCGACGTCGCCGTCGTCGGGTGGGACGCCATCGGCCTCGCCGCGAGCCTGGTGCCGAGTCTGACCTCGGTCGCGCCGGACACCGTCGCGCTCGCCGAGGCGGCACTCGACCGGTTGCAGGAGCGCATCGCCGGTCGGCCGGGCGAGGGGCGTGCCGTGACCGTCGGGCACCGGATCCTGGTCGGGGAGAGCGCGCCCTACCCGGACGGGTCCGTCGACTGACGGGAGGCCCGCCCGAGTGGACCGGGAGGTGCTCAGTCCTCGTCGTGGCCGGATCCGCCGTGCTCTCCGCGTCGGCCACGGTGGCCGGGCTCGCCCTCGTGGTCGACGACGCGGTCCAGCCACTCGGCGAGGACCGACCGTTCGGCCGGGGACAGGGCCGCGAGGTCCGGCGCGACCGACCGGAGGGTGAGCGCGGCCGTCCGGGTCGCGGACGGCCCGTCCGGCGCCGCCCCGCTCGGATCGGGCGTGCAGATCTGCGTCATGACGGCCGCGAACGCGGCGTCGGCGAGGGCGGGGTCCCGCTCGCCCTCGGGCTCCTCGAGGAGGGTGAGCACGGCGCCCGTGCCGGCCGCGTGCAGGAGCCGGACGGCGTCGCGCTCGCGGACCGCGAGCCTCCCGGCCGCTGCGACGCGGCGAAGACGGTCCTCGAGCAGGCGGAGCCCCGCGGCGACGGCCGGTGACCCGTTGCCCCGTCGCGGGTCGCTCATGATGACGAAGAGGTCGGGGTTGTCGAGCCCGAAGCCGATCGTCAGGTCCCAACCCGTGCGGAGGTCGGCGACGGGGTCGACCTCGTGCTCGGCGGCTGCGTGGACGGCATCGGCCTTCGTCCGACTGAACTCGGTCATCGCGTGTTCCGCGACGGCGTCGAGCAGCCCGTCCTTGTCGCCGAACAGGCGGTAGATCGTCGGCGGTTGCACGTGCGCGCGGTCCGACACCGCCCGGGTCGTGACACCGGCCGCTCCGTCCCGGCGCAGGAGTTCCGCGGCGGCGGTCACGATCCGGTCGCGGACGTCGGCGCGGGGCGCGGGGGCATCGGGCATGGATCAACGATAACGACTCCTTGCTACCGCTGTGTTTCCGGTGGTACGTTCATCGTGTTACCACCGATAGCACGAAGGAGACAACGATGATCACCGTCACCGGAGCGACCGGCGCCCTGAACGGCGCGACGACCGACCACCTGCTCGAGCGGCTGCCTGCATCGGAGGTCACCGTCGTCACCCGTGACCCGGCCCGAGCCGCACGGTTCGCCGAGCAGGGCGTCACCGTCCGGCAGGGCGACTACGACGACCCCGACGGACTGCGGTCCGCCTTCGCCGGTGCCGACCAGCTCCTGCTCGTCTCGTCGAACGACCCTGCCGGCGACACGATCGGCCAGCACCGCAACGCGGTCGACGCCGCGGTGGCAGCCGGGGTCGGACGGGTCCTCTACACGAGCCACCAGGGAGCCGGTGCCGGCTCGCCGTTCCTGCCGGCCCAGCACCACGCCGCGACCGAGGACATGCTCGCCGCGTCCGGGCTGCCGTGGACCTCGCTGCGGAACGGCTTCTACGCGCACAGCATCCAGTGGATGACCGGACCGTGGCAGGCCACGGGTGTCGTGTCGGTACCGGCCGACGGGCCGGTGTCCTGGACCGCCCGCGAGGACGCCGCCGAGGCCGCCGCGCAGATCCTCCTCGCGGCGGAACCCCTCGACGGCCCGCTGACGCTCACGGCGAGCGAGGCACCGACGTTCGAGGACCTGGCGCGCACCGCCGCAGCGGTGTCCGGTGCCCCGGTGCGCTTCGAGGTCGTGGACGAGGACGAGTGGGTCGCCCGCGCGGTCGCCGGCGGACAGGACGAGCGCATGGTGCGCTTCCTGCTCGGCATGTACCAGGCGGCGGCGCAGGGGCGGTTCGCGGGCACGGACCCGCTGCTCCGCGACCTGCTCGGGCGCGAGCCGGTGACCGCGCGGGACGTGCTCGCGCGGATGGTGGCGGCCTGACGGACCGCGGCGAGCCCGTCGTCAGCGCCCGTCCGGCTGCACGCTCCCCAGCAGCTCGACCAGGGCGCTCCGCAGGGAGTCCGGCAGCCCGACCGTCTCGAGCTCGACGATCCGGTCGGCCCGCGGCACGTCGCGGTCCACGACCTCCCACGCGGTGAGCTTCTCCGGGTTCCCGGCCTGGGCGCCCTCGAGCAGCTCCCGCGCGGCGTCCCGTGCGTCGACGCCGACCGACGGGAGACCGGCCAACGTGAGGACCGCGCCCTCGTCGGTGGGGACGTCGAGGTCGACCGAGAACCGGTCGGGCCGGACGACCGCGGCCTCCTGCCCGGCGGCGGGCGACCCGAGGAACGTGACGCGCCACCGTCGACGGACCGGGACGACGTCGACGTCCCCGACCGCCGCGTCGACGCGGAACGAGGCGGTGTCCCGGTCCCACGTGAGCGTCGTCCGGCAGGCACCGGTGCCGTCGGCGACGGAGGGTCCCGCGGATCCGCCGGTGTCCTCCTGCCCGGACGTGTCCTCGCGGTCCTCGACGAGCGTGAAGCTGCCGGAGGCCCCGGGCGCGACGAGCACCTCGAGCGCGGCCGGGTTCACCGTCGCGTCGACCTCCTCCGGTGCGGCGAGCGGCAGGATCCCGCCGGCCCGCAGCAGCACGGGGATCGTGTCGAGCGTCCGGTGCAGGTCGACGAAGCGGTCCCCGGCGTAGGTGGTGCCCGTGAACACGTCCGTCCAGGTCCCGGCCGGCAACCAGGCGCGGGCGCGCCCACGCAGGGTCACCGGGTCACGCGGTTCGACGATCGGCGCGACGACCAGCTCGGTGCCGAAGGCGTACTCGTTCGGGACGCGGTACGCCTCGTCCCGGTGCGGCTCGAGGTGGTACATCGGCCGGACGAGCGGGGTGCCGGCCGCGGCGAGGTGGTTCATGGTGTGCAGGTACGGCACGAGACGGTGGCGGAAGCGCAGGGCGTCGCCCATCGCCGCCCGCGGTTCGGCGGGGAAGACCCACGGCTCCTTGCGGATGAAGGGGTTGTTCGCCGAGTGCAGGCGCATGATCGGCGAGAACACGCCGAACTGCACCCACCGCGTCGCGAGTTCGTCGTCCCGGACCCCGCGGGTGTGCCCGCCGATGTCGTGACTCCACCACGGGTAGCCGATGTTCGCGGCGGTGGCGGTGAACTCCGGCTGGAACGCCAGGGACGCCCACGAGACGACGGCGTCCCCGGAGAACCCGACGGCGTAGCGGTGGCTGCCCGGTCCGGCGTAGCGGGAGAACGTCATGCCGGCGCCGCCGTCACGGGCCGAGTCGAGCAGGTGGAAGTGGTTGAGCACCCAGAGCGGGTCGACCCCCGGGACGGAGGACGTCCGGCCCTGCTGCCAGTCGATCCACCAGAAGTCGACGCCCTGCTCCTCGAGGGGACGGTGCAGCACCTCGAAGTACGCGCGGAGGAAGTCCGGATCGGTGGGGTCGAACGGGATCGCCTGCTCGGTGTCCGGGTCGACCCCCATCGCCGTGGCCATCGCGGGGTAGGCGTCCTCGAACGCCCGGACGCCGTCCGCGGGGTGCAGGTTGAGCGTCGTGCGCATCCCGCGCCGGTGCAGCTCGGCCAGGAACGCTGGCGGGTCGGGGAAGAGCGAGGGCTCCCACGAGTAGCCGGTCCAGCCGTTGCCGAACCGGGACGGCACGGAGTCCACCCGGTGCCAGTCCATGTCGATCACGGCGACGGAGAACGGCAGGCGCTCCTCGTCGAACCGGTCGAGGAGGGCCAGGTACGACGCGTCCGAGTACGGGTGGTAGCGGCTCCACCAGTTGCCGAGCGCCCACCGGGGCATCAGGGTCGGCGGCCCGGACACCGCGTGGAACGCCCGGAGCGCCGCGGCGTAGTCGCGCCCGTACGCGAAGACGCTGACGTCCCGCCGGCCGGGGACCCGGCTGCCGACCCAGCCGTCGTCCTCGAACAGGAACGACTCGCTGTCGTCCAGCATGACGATGCCGTCGCGCGCCAGGACGCCGGACTCGAGCGGCATCCGCCCGTCCACGTCGTCGAGGGTGCGTCCGGTGCCACCCAGGTCACGGGCCTCCTGGCCGTAGCGCCAGCGGTTCGCGTCGGGTCCGGAGGTCTCGACGACCAGGCCGGCCGACGAGAACGGCCGCCCGTCGTACCGCAGGGTCGCACGGTCGGTCGTCACCTCGACACCCGCGCCGCGGCGCAGCACCGTGTACTCGGGTACCTCGAGCCGCCGACGCACGGCGAACGTCGAGGCACGGTCCTCGAAGCCGCCGTCCTCGCTCCACTCGACCCGGAACAGGCCGTCCTGCAGGACCGTGACCCGCCAGTGGTCGCCGTGCACGACGGCCTCGGCGGAGGCGACGGGGTCGGATCCGGGGAAGGGGCGGATGGTGGGCAGG
>NZ_QKTK01000021.1:0-49345 GCF_003234475.1 Curtobacterium sp. MCBD17_008
GTCCGTGGCGGGGTGCGTGGCGGTGTCCGTGGCGGGCTGAGTGGCGGGCTGGGTGGCCACGGGTCCCGGCGTCCGCGGCGACTGCGACCGCGATGAGGACTCGGAGGGCGCTGCCGGGCGTCCTGCGGGTGGGGCTGGCTGCATCCGTGGCCGTGGCCGTGGTCGGCCTGGTCGGACCGGTGGGTCGGGTCGGTGTGGCCGACCTCGCCGCCCCGGGTCGTGCCGCCGGGATGGTCGACCGGCCCGGGGAGCGGGGGTGGGCGGCGGCATTCCACGGCGTCGGCGCGGGCGGCCAGATCGGCGCGGGTGGCTCGGGTGGCGCGGTCGGCGCGGTCGGCGCGGTCGGCGCGGTCGGCCAGGACGGCCAGATGAGCCGGACCGGCCTCGTCGAGCCAGCACCTGCCTCCGCCCCGTCCGGCGCGGCCCGGTCCACGGTGGGACGGCCCCGGTGGTCCTGGCCGACGGCACGTCACGTCGTCCAGCGGCCGTGGGAACCCCCGGCGACCGAGTACGGGCCCGGGCACCGTGGTCTGGACGTCGCCGCGGACCCTGGCACCACCGTGACGGCCCCCGACGCGGGGACCGTCACGTTCGCCGGCCCGGTCGGAGGTCGACCGGTCGTGACCATCGACCACGGAGACGGGCTCGTGAGCACCCTCGACCCCGTGCGACCGGTCGTCCGGAAGGGCGACCGTGTCGACCGTGGGGCGCCGGTCGGGGTCGTCGCGTCCGGGCACTGCCCTGCCGTGACGCCGTGCCTGCACCTCGGCGCTCGGGACGACGGCAGCTACGTCGATCCGCTCCCGTTGCTGCCGGCACCGGCCTGGCCGGTCCTGCTGCCGGAGAACGCGCTGGCCGCCGGCGTCGGAGCGGGCACCGGTCAGGCGCGGGGGTGCGCCGTCCGGTACACCTCGCGCAACCGAGCGGACGAGACGTGCGTGTAGATCTGCGTGGTGCCGAGGCTGGCGTGCCCGAGCATCTCCTGCACGGCACGGAGGTCCGCTCCCCCGTCCAACAGGTGCGTCGCCGCCGTGTGCCGGAAGGTGTGCGGGCCACTCGGCCCGTCCCCCGGTAGCGCTTCGAGCAGTCTCGCCACGATGCGGTAGGCGCTCCTGGTGCCGAGTCGCGCTCCGCGGTCGCCGAGGAACAGGGCGGTGCCCGCCGCGGACGTCCGAGCGGGCGGTGCGCCGGTCGACGGAGTACCGGCGGCGGCGAGCGCCGGTCGGCCGCGCTCGAGCCAGTCCTCGAGGGCGTCCCGTGCCGGCACCCCGAACGGCACGACGCGTTCCTTCCCGCCCTTGCCGAGCACCCGGACCGTCAGGCGCTCCCGGTCGAGGTCCGTCAGGTCCAGTCCGACGAGTTCGCTCACCCGGATGCCGGCGGCGTAGAGCAGCTCGACCACGGCGAGGTCGCGCAGGGCGGCGGGGTCGTCACCGACCGCGCGGGCGCTCAATCCGTCGAGCATCTCCCGCACCTGGTCCTGTGCGACCACGCGCGGCAGGTGCGCGGCACCCTTCGGCGCGCGGAGCCGCACGCCGGGGTCGACCGGCAGCACGCCGGACTCGCTCGCCCACCGGGTGAAGGCGCGCACCGACGCGCTCCGACGGGCGATCGTCGAGCGGGCGAGACCGCGCTCGTTCGCCGTCCACAACCAGTCGCGCAGGAGCTCGAGCGTGATGCCGTCGGTCCGGTCGATCCCCCGCCCGGACGCGAACGCCGTGAGGTCGTCGAGGTCCGCGCGGTACGCCCGCACGGTCTGCTCACTGAGGCCGCGCCCGTGTCGGCCGTGCTCCAGGAACGCCGACACGGCCCGGTCGAGCCAGTCACTCCCGCGGTGGTGTCCCTCGTCGTCGTGCACCTCGTCAGGGTACGGCCGGCATCGAGCACGCTCCCGTCACCCCGCCGGGTGCGCGGCCCGTCCCCCACCCGAGACTGCGGAGGACGACGGCGGTCCCGGTCCCGCTCCGGACGTCGCGCTGGTCGTCCTCCCGCTCCGCCGCCGGCTCCCCCCGTCGTCTGGTGTCACGCGGCCGTCCACCCGCCAGGCCCCCGCGTCACCAGCCCTTGCAGCTCGGCGAGCGCGAGAGCGTCGGTCGCGTCCGCCGGTGACAGCCCGGACCGGACGGCGACCTCGTCGAGCGGGATCGGTCTCCGGCGGCTCAGGGCATCGACGGCACGGAGCACCTCGGGATCGACGCGCGCGGCGGCGATCGGCACCGCAGGGTCCGTCGTCGGGTCCCCGGACCGGGTGCGGAGGGCCGCGTCGACGGGATCCGCCGGGTGCACGACGATCTCGGCACGGCGATCGGCGATCAGCCGGTGGCAGCCGGCCGACGCCGAGGACGAGTACGGCCCCGGCACGGCGAAGACCGGTCGCCCGAGTTGCCCGGCATGGTGGGCCGTGTTGAGTGCGCCCGACCGCGCACCCGCCTCCACGATGACCGACACCGACCCCAGGGCAGCGATGAGCCGGTTGCGGGCGAGGAACCGCCACCGAGACGGTCTGGTGCCGGGCGGGCACTCCGCGAGCAGGGCTCCGTGGTCGGCGACGCTCCGGAGCATGGTGCTGTTCCCCGCCGGGTAGAGCTGGTCGACACCGCCGGCGAGCACCGCGACCGTGGGTGTACCTGCTGCGAGGGCCACCCGGTGCGCGACCGCGTCGATGCCGTACGCGCCCCCGGAGACGACGAGGCACCCGGCGTCCGCCGCGGCCGAGGTGATCTCCGCCGCGGCCTCCGCTCCGAGGACCGTGTTCGCCCGGGCCCCCACGACCGAGATGCCCGGGAGGTCACCGACCGGACGCGTTCCTCGACGCCACAGCACGAGGGGAGCATGGACACCGAGGTCGTCGATCCCGGCCGGCCAGTCCTCGTCACCCGGGACGAGGAGCGTGCACCCCACGGCGGAGGCTGCTCCCAGGACGGCGTCGACGTCGAGGCGGAGCAGCCGTGGGCGCCACCGTTCGAGTGCCGGCACGAGCGGGTCCGAGGCCGCCCGGGCGAGCTCGTCGCGCACGTCGTCCTCCGCCGAGTCGCGTCCGGTGTCGACGAGCATCTCCCCGAGTGCCACCGGCCCGTCGTCGAGCGCCTGCAGGACGGCACGGATCGAGCGGCCCGCGCCCAGCCGTCCCACCAGCTCGCCGGCCGTGCCGTCCCCCGGCTCGACGACCGTCGACCAGGCGACCCGGGCGAGGAGTTCGTCGGTGCCCAGCTCGCCGGGTCGTACGACGGCGGCACGGAGTCGTGACAGCGCGGCGGCACGGTCGACGCTCCTGCGCCGGGCAGTCCTGCCCCCGGTGCTCACAGCGCCGTCCGCAGCGCGAGCGCGCGCTCGACGTGTCGTCGGTCGGGTCGGTCGTCGCCGTCGAGGTCCGCGATCGTCCACGCCAGTCGCATCACCCGGTCCCATCCGCGCATCGTCAGGGTGCCGAGGTCGAGTGCTCGGTCGAGGACGTCGGAGGCACCCGGTGCGGCGCGGCCGTCACCGCGCAGCCACGTGCCGGTGACGTCGGCGTTCGTGGTCCATCCGGTCCCCCGGAGCCGAGTCCGCATGCGCTCCCGGGCATCGCCGATCACCCGCCTCGCCGCATCGGTGGTCGGGGCCGTCCCGTCACTCGCGCGGAGCGTCCCGGTCGTCACCCTGGCGACCGCGACCCGGATGTCGATGCGGTCGAGCAGCGGCCCGGACAGGCGACCGAGGTACCGCCGGACCGCGCTCGGCGGACACGTGCAGGCCGGGCCACCGACACCCCCGGCGTTCCCGCACGGACAGGGGTTGGCGGCGAGCACGAGCTGACACCGGGCGGGGAACTCGGCTGATCCGCCGGCGCGGTGCACCGTGATGCACCCTGCTTCGAGGGGTTGCCGGAGCGCGTCCAGGACCGCTCGGGGGAACTCGGTCGCTTCGTCGAGGAACAGCACACCGCCTGTCGCCCGTGACACCGCTCCCGGCCGGAGCTGCCCCGTCCCGCCGCCGATCAGGGCGGCCGCCGACGCCGAGTGGTGCGGCGCTTCCCACGGCGGTCGCCGTGTCCAGGAGCGCACGCCGTGCCCTGCGACCGACCGGACCGCGGCGACCTCGAGTGCCGCGTCGCCATCGAGGTCCGGCAGCAGCGCGGGCAGGCGTTCGGCGAGCATGGTCTTGCCCGAACCCGGCGGCCCGAGCAGGAGGACGTGGTGGCCGCCCGCGGCGGCGGTGACGACCGCGCGGACACCGATGGCGTTGCCGACCACGTCGGCGAGCTCGAGCGGCGGTGGTGTGTCGTCGACCGGCACCGGGAGGAGCACCGGGTCGGCGAACCCGGCCGGGAGATCGGCACCGGCGTCGATCGCGGCGGACCGGAGCGAGTCCACCCCGGTGAGCGTCACCCCGGGGACGGCCTGCGCCTCTGCGAGGTTCCCGATCGGCAGGACGACGCGGTCCATCCCGGCCTCGCGGGCCGCCAGCACGACCGGGATGATGCCCAACACGGGGCGGACGCGTCCGTCGAGACCGAGCTCTCCGACGTAGACGGTCCGTCGGTCGGCCCCGGGAGCCGTCCCCGCGGCGGCGAGGACCGCCATCGCGATGGCCAGGTCGAACCCGGAGCCGCGCTTGGGGACGCTGGCCGGGGTGAGGTTGACCGTGATGCGACGTGACGGCAGCGGGCAGTCGGCGACGGTCGCTGCCGAGCGGACGCGTTCCCGGGCTTCCCCGAGCGACGTGTCCGGCAACCCGATGATGCTGAAGGTCGGCAGCTGACTGGTGAGGTGCGCTTCGACCTCGACGAGGGTCCCCCGCACCCCCACGAGCGCCACGGCCGACGTCCGTCCGATGTCACTCATCCGATCGCCTCGACGTGCTCGATCGCCACGTGGTCCGCCACGATCGTGACGGCGATGCAGTCGAGCCGGATCGCGCGCGCCGTCTCGTCGCGGTTCGCGTGGAACCAGGCCGGGACGAGTCGACGCATGCGGGCGAGCTTCTGCGGCGTCACGGCTTCGAGCGGATGACCGGCGGCCTGGCCGGTCCGGGTCTTCACCTCGACGAAGACGATGGTCTCGCCGGTCCGCGCGACGATGTCGATCTCGCCGCGTGCGCATCGCCAGTTCCGGTCGATGATCCGGAACCCGTGCCGCTCGAGCCATTCCACGGCGTGGCGTTCTCCGGTCATCCCCGTTGCTCTCCGCGAGTCGGTTGGAACTCGTGGCGCTGCTCGATTCGTCATGGAGTCAGGATGATGAACGCCGCGACCGAATGGAGAAGGCTCGTGGTGTCCTGTGGATGGACGCGCGGAAAGACCGTCCTGTGGAGGAACGGTTGGCCCGATGTCCCGCACAACGACAAAGGCCGGACTATTCCTCACGGAATGTCCGGCCCTTGCTGTGATCGGCGACGGACGCCGATCGGGATGATCAGTGTGCGGCTGCGTACGCTTCCTGCACCTGCGTCGAGATACGACCACGAGAAGAGACCTCGTAGCCGTTCTCCTTCGCCCATTCGCGGATCTTGCCGAGTTCCTCGGAGTTGCCGCGCTTCGGCGCCGACGAGGGCTTGCCCGTCGACCCGGTGCGACGACCGGCGGTCTTGCGCGCTGCTGCGATGTAGTCCGAGATCGCGTCCCGGAACTTGTCGACGTTGTCGTTGGACAGGTCGATCTCGTAGGACGAACCGTCGAACGCGAACTCGACCGTGCGGCCATCGCCAGCGGCGATCGGCGAATCGTCGAGATCGTCGACGAGCTGGACAGTGACCTTCTGCGCCATTTCTCACTCCTTCAGGATCGTGAATACGGTCCAGCGTATCGCAGGAGTTTCCGGAATGACCGAATGCGTCGGCGATCCCCTACTCGTCGAGAGCGAGTTCCTTGGGGAGTTCGAGTTCCCGCGCGGTGAGTTCTTCGACGTTCACGTCCTTGAACGTGAGAACGCGAACGGACTTCACGAATCGGTCGGACCGGTAGACGTCCCAGACCCACACGTCGTTCATCGTCAATTCGAAGTAGAAGTCGTGCTCGGTGTCCCGACGGACCAGCTCGACCTCGTTCGCCAGGTAGAAGCGGCGCTCGGTCTCGACCACGTACCGGAACTGCCCGACGACGTCGCGGTACTCGCGGTACAGGGCAAGTTCGACCTCGCGGTCGTAGTCGTCGAATTCTTCGTCATCCATCGCGCGCTCAGTCTACGGCGACGCGGTCGAGTTCCTCGAACCCGTCGAGCGCGACCGCGGAGGCGGCGTGCAACCAGGTCTTCCGGTGCAGCGCATGCGGCCCGACCGTTCGGATGGCGTCGTAGTGCGCGGTCGAGCCGTACCCCTTGTTGGACGCCCACGCGTAGTGCGGCGCATCGTCGTGCGCAGCGATCATCAGCTCGTCACGAGCGACCTTGGCGACGACGGACGCCGCGGCCACGGAGGCGCAGTCACGGTCCGCCTTCACCCGCACCTGGACGTCGAGTGGCCGGTGCTCGGACGGCAGGGCCCGCGAGAGCCAGTCGAACGACCCGTCGAGCACCACCACCGCTCCCTCGAGCGAGACCCCGTCGTCGACGAGGGTCGTGATCGCCCGCGCCCCGGCCAGCCCCAGTGCGGCGACGATGCCCTGCTCGTCGACGACCTCGGCGGACGCCATCCCGACGGCGGTGCGCGCCCACCGGGTGACCGTCGGCACGAGCTCGGTCCGCCGCGCCTGGGACAGGAGCTTCGAGTCGGCCAGCCCCTGCGGCACGCGACGGACGTCGACCGTCACCGCCGCGACACCGACGCCGACCGGCCCGGCGATGGCACCACGGCCGACCTCGTCGACACCGATCACGGTGACCCGGCCGGCGGCGAAGAGCGACTTCTCCAGCCGCAGGGACGGACGGACCGGGGTCACTCGTCCCGCTCCTCCACGCCGGCGAAGACCTCGGGATGGTCGTCGAGCCAGGTCCACCGGCTCATCGGCCAGGAGATGACGAACGCCCGGCCCGTGACGTCGGAGAGGGGGACGAACCCCTTCGACGGGGTGTCCCCGTTGTACCGGGAGTCCTTCGAGTCGTTCCGGTTGTCGCCCATCACCCAGATGGTGCCCTTCGGCACGGTGACGGAGAAGTCGGTCGACGAGGCACGGGTGTCGCCGGCCGGGAGCTTGAGGTACGGCTCCGTGATCGGGACCCCGTTGACCGTCATCTGACCGAGGTCGTTGCAGCACGCGACGGTGTCGCCCGGCAGCCCGATGACCCGCTTGATGAGGTGGTCGTCGCTGTCCCCGGTCCCGAGCCCGACCTGCGTGAGCAGCCAGTCGGCCGCTTGACCGACGGGCGACGTCGGGGTCACGTTCGGCAGCTGCTCGCCGTCGAGCCACCCGCCCGGGTCCTTGAAGACGACGACGTCCCCGCGCTTGAGGGCGACGGTGTCCGGCACGAGTTCGTTGACGATCACGCGGTCGTTGATCTGCAGCGTGTTCTGCATCGAGGCAGAGGGGATGTAGAAGGAGCGGATCAGGAAGGTCTTCACCAGGAAGGACACCAGGAGTGCCGCGATGAAGATGATGACGAGGTCCCGCAGGAAGGTCAGCACCCCGTTCCGCGGCTTCCTCGTGTTCCGCGGGCGACGGGCCTCGCCCTCAGTCGTGTCCGTCATTTCCACTCTCGTCGACCTGTTCCCCGGGGGCCCGGGACGCATGCCCCCGGAGCGCGAGCGGCTCCGGGAACGGGCGAGCCCCCCGCCGATGCACAACCGTACATGGACGAGGGGCTCGCAGCGGGCCCGGCGTTCCGGGCGTCGCTGTGAAGGCGATCAGTTGTCGCGCTTCTCCTTGATCTTGCGGCGGGCCGCCTTGCCGCGGAGTTCGCGGAGGTAGTAGAGCTTCGCGCGACGGACGTCACCGCGGGTGACGATCTCGACGTGGTCGATGATCGGGGAGTGCACCGGGAACATGCGCTCGACGCCGACCTGGAAGCTCACCTTGCGGACCGTGAAGGTCTCGCCGATGCCGTGGCCCTGGCGGCCGATGACGACGCCCTGGAAGACCTGAATACGCGAACGCGTGCCTTCGACGATGTTGACGTGGACCTTGACGGTGTCGCCGGGGCGGAAGTCCGGGTGGTCGGTGCGCAGGGCACCGGCGGTCACGTGGTCGAGCAGCTGCATGATGGTGTCACTTCCTGCGGACGCACACGGGTCGCCGCGGATCGAATTCGGAAAGTACGAGATGCGTGCCCGGTGTCGGCGACTCCCCCGTGGCAGAGTCCAGCCAGGGCACGATCGATCATCATGCCACAACAACCCCACCGCAGCCAACCGGCAGGATGGTCCCATGATCGAACTCCGCACCCCCGCCGAACTCGACGGACTGCGTGTCGCCGGCCGCTTCGTCGCCGACGTCCTCGACACCCTGCTGGAGACGGTCGACGTCGGGGTGAACCTGCTCGACCTCGACCGCGTGGCCGCGCGGATGATCGCGGACCGTGGCGCCGAGAGCTGCTACGTGGACTACCACCCGTCCTTCGGGAAGTCGCCGTTCGGCAAGAACCTCTGCACGTCGGTGAACGACGCGGCCCTGCACGGGCTGCCGTACGACCGTGTGCTGCAGGACGGCGACCTGGTCAGCCTCGACTTCGCCGCGAGCGTCGGCGGGTGGGTCGCGGACTCCGCCGTCACCGTGCAGGTGGGCACGCCCCGGGACGAGGACCAGCGTCTCATCACCACGGTCGAACGGTGCCTCGCCGCCGGCATCGCGCAGGCGACCCCGGGCAACAAGCTCGGCGACGTCTCCGCCGCGATCGGCTCGGTCGCCAGGGGCGCCGGGTACGACGTGAACCTGCAGTTCGGCGGGCACGGCGTCGGCCGCACCATGCACGGCGACCCGCACGTCCCGAACGACGGCCGCCCGGGACGCGGACTGAAGCTCCGACCGGGCCTCGTCGTCGCGATCGAGCCCTGGCTCATGCAGGGCACGGACGAGCTCGTCCAGGACGAGGACGGCTGGACGCTCCGCAGTGTCGACGGGTCACGGGCCGCGCACGTCGAGCACACGGTCGCCGTCACGGAACAGGGCCCGGAGGTCCTCACCCTCCGGCGCGCGCAGCGCGGCGCCTGAGGCGGCAGCACCGACGAACGGACGGGAGGCCCGACACCAGCTGGTGTCGGGCCTCCCGTCCGTCGAGGGGTCGCGTCGACCCGCTCAGTCCGGCAGCAGGTCCGGACGGACGCGCCGCGTCCGCTCCACCTGCTGCTCGTGGCGCCAGGAGGCGACGCGCGCGTGGTGCCCGCTGAGCAGCACGTCCGGCACGTCGAGGCCGCGCCACGACGCCGGCTTCGTGTAGGAGGGGTACTCGAGCAGGCCGTCCTCGTGGGACTCCTCGACGAGTGACTCGGGGTTGCCGACGACACCCGGGACCAGCCGTCCGACGGCCTCGATCACGGCCATCGCCGCGACCTCGCCGCCGTTCAACACGTAGTCACCGAGGGAGAGCTCGACGACCGTGCTGCGCGCCGCGGCCCATTCGAACACGCGGGCGTCGATCCCCTCGTACCGACCGCAGGCGAACACGAGGTGCTCGTGCTCGGCGAGGGACCGGGCGATGGTCTGCCGGAAGGGCGTCCCCGCGGGCGTCGGCACGACGAGCGTCGACGAGCCGTCAGGGCGGAGCAGGGCGTCGAGGGCCTGGGCCCACGGTTCCGGCTTCATCACCATGCCGGCGCCGCCGCCGTACGGGGTGTCGTCGACCGTGCGGTGCCGGTCGGTCGTCCACGAGCGGAGGTCGTGCACGTGCAGGTCGAGCAGGCCGCCCTGCCGGGCCTTGCCGAGCAGGGAGACGTCGAGCACCCCGAAGAACTCCGGGAAGATCGTGACGATGTCGATCCGCACGGTCAGTCCTCGGTGTCGGCGGCCGGGGACGTCGCCGGTGGGGTCACCGTCTCGGGACGGCTGGTGTCCTCCGGGTCCTCGAACAGACCGGTCGGCGGGGTGACCGTGACGGTGCCGGCGTCGAGGTCGACCGCGGGCACGATCGCCGCGACGAACGGCACGAGGACCTCGCCGCGATCGGGCGTGTCGACCGCGAGCAGGTCCTGTGCCGGCAGGTGGTCGACCCGTGCGACGGTGCCGACCTCGACGCCGTCGCGGAGGACCTTCAGGCCGACCAGCTGGTGGTCGTACCAGGCGTCGTCCTCACCGGTGTCCTCGTCGGTGTCCTGCTCGACCCAGAGGATCGCCCGCGCGAGGGTCTCGGCGGCGCTCCGGTCGGCGACACCCGCGAAGAACGCGACGGGGTGGCCGTTGTACCAGCGGAGTTCGTCGAGCGCGATGGTCTTGCCCGACCACGGGGAGTCGTCGGGGACCTGGAGCGTGAAGACCGCTCCCGGCGTGAACCGACGATCCGGGTCGTCGGTGTAGAGCTCGAGCTTGATGCCGCCCTTGAGCCCGTGCGCCTTCGTGATGCGACCCACCCGGAGCTGGGTCGTCTCCCTAGGAATCGCTGTCCACCACGTCGACCCGCACGCGCTTGCCGTCGGCCAGGGCCGTGACGAGCGTGCGGAGCGCCTTCGCGGTGCGTCCGGCGCGACCGATCACGCGGCCGAGGTCCTCGGGGTGCACACGCACCTCGAGGACCTCGCCCCGCGCGGAGGTGGAGCTGGCGACGCGCACGTCGTCAGGGTGATCGACGATCCCCTTGACGAGGTGCGTCAGCGCGGATTCGAGCAAGGACTACGCCTCGGTCGTCTCGTCGGAGGACTCGTCCGCTGCCGGAGCGGCCGGGGCCGTCTTCTCCGACTTGGGCTTGAGGACGGCCTTCTTCGAGCTGTCGACCGTGAAGGCCGGCTTCGGCTCGCGGACCTTGACCTTGGACTCGGTGTCCTTCTCGCCCTTGAACTTGGCCCAGTCACCGGTCAGCTTGAGGAGCGCGGCGACCTGCTCGGTCGGCTGCGCGCCGACGCCGAGCCAGTACTGCGCACGCTCGGACTGGACCTCGATGAACGAGGGCTCCTCGGTGGGGTGGTACTTGCCGATCTCCTCGATCACACGACCGTCGCGCTTGGTGCGCGAGTCGGCGACGACGATGCGGTAGTACGGCGCTCGGATCTTGCCGAGGCGCTTGAGACGGATCTTGACAGCCACAATGACTCCTGTTGCGTACGTGTTGTGGTTGAACCGGAACCGCGGGCGTGGGGGCACACACGGTGGAAGCTCTGAGAGACTCGCGATCCGCTGGATAGAGGGTCGAGCGGACACGATTCGACCGTTCATTCTTGCAGATTCCCGAGCGGGAAGCGAGCCACGACGCGCGGCGCGCCCCGGGCACTCGATCCGGGCGGTCACGGCGCCAACGCGCGGACCGCCTCCAGGGCCTCACTCGTGGCGCGCACGGCGTCGACCGCGCGGGCGTCCCGGGCACCGCCCACCACCGCGAACGGCACGTCGGCGGACCGGAGGCCCGCGACCAGGTCGTCCCGCGCCTCCTGGCCGGCACAGAGCACAACGACGTCCGCCGGGACGGCGACCTCCGTGCCGGACCCGTCGCGGATCCAGAGCGCGCCCGGTTCGATGCGGAGGTACTCCTGCACGTCACCGAGCATCCGGACGCCTGCGTCACGGAGCCGACCGAGCGCCACCCACCGCGAGGTGAGGCCCACGCCCTGGCCGAACTTCCCGTTCCGGCGGAGCACCGTGACCAGGTGGCCCGGGCGGACCGTCCGGTGCACGGTCGGCTGGCGCTGTGGCAGGTCACCGACCAGTTCCGTCGAGACCGGAACGTCCCAGCGGGCGGCGAACTCGACGGCGCGGACCGCCTCGTCGGGTGACTCGGTGAGGAAGGCGGCGGTGTCGACGCCGATCCCGCCGCCGCCGATGACCGCAACGCTGCCCTCGGGCACGCCCTCGCGGAGCGCCTGCTCGTAGGTGAGCACGTGCGGCAGGTCGGCGCCGGGCAGGGCAACCTCCCGGGGCACGACACCGGAGGCGAGCACCACCGCGTCGCTGCCCGTCAGGTCGTCGACGGTCGCCGCCCGCCCGAGGTGCACGGTGGCGCCGCGCTCCGCGAGTTCCGCGCGTGCGGCCTGCACCGGACCGGCGTAGTCCTCCTTGCCGGGGATCACCGCGGCGAGTCCGAACTGTCCGCCCAGGACGTCCGACGCCTCCCACAGCCGGACGTCGTGACCACGGCGGGCGGCGTCGACCGCTGCGGCGAGTCCCGCCGGTCCCCCGCCCACGACGTCCACGCGCTTCGGCTCCGAGCTGGGTCGGAGGGGGAACTGCAGCTCCCGGGCTGCGCGTGGGTTGACGAGGCACGACACCGGTGCGCCGACCACGGACCGGTCGAGGCACGCCTGGTTGCAGCCGATGCAGGTGTTCACGAGGTCGGGCCGGCCGGCCAGGGACCGTTCCACGAGCTGCGCGTCGGCCAGGAACGGTCGGGCGAGCGCCACCGCGTCGATCCGTCGGTCGGCCAGCACGGCCTCGGCGTCACGGAGGTCCGTCATCCGGTTCGAGGCGATGACCCGGACGTGCGGGTGGTCGGAGGCGCGGACGACGTCGGCGATCCGGGCGGCCTGCTCGATCCACGCGCCGTGCGGCACCGCGGCCTGGATCGTCGGCGTCCGGGACTCGTGCCACCCGATGCCGACCGAGATCGCGTCGAGCCCGAGCGGCAGCAGTTCGAGCACGAGCGCGTCGACGTCGGCATCGGACGACGAGCCGGGCATGAGGTCTGCTCCGGACAGGCGGATCGTGACGGCCAGGTCCGGGACCGCGGTGCGGACCGCACGCACGACCTCCACCGCGAACCGACGGCGCTTCTCGGGGGTCCCACCCCACTCGTCGTCGCGCAGGTTCGTCAGCGGCGACTGGAACTGGTTGACCAGGTACCCCTCGGACGCCATGATCTCGACGCCGTCGAAGCCGATCGCCGCGGCGGTCCGCGCCGCGGCGGCGAAGTCCTCGACGGTGCGCCGGACCTCGTCCGCGGTCAGCTCCTCGGGCACCACCCCGCGCGCGGCAGCCCAGGGCAGCGCGGACGGAGCGACCGCGCGCTGGGGTCGGCCGTGTCGGTCCTGCAGCCCGCCGACCAGGGCGTACCGACCGGCGTGGAAGAGCTGCGCGAGGACCGTCCCGCCCGCGTCGTGCACCGCGTCGACCGCCGTGCGGAAGCGCTCGTCGGCCCCGCCGACGCCGAAGACCGCGAAGTCCGGACCGCCCCGCGCCTCGTCGCTCACGGCGATCCCGCCGGTGATGATGCAGGCCGCTCCCCCGGCCGCTCGTTCCCGGTAGAACGCCGCCATCGCGACCCCACCGTCGTCGAGCACCTCGAGCCCGGTGTGCATCGACCCCATCACCACCCGGTTCGGCAGGTGCAGTGGGCCCAGTGTCCAGGGCGAGCCGACCGTGCGGAGGTCGGCGGGCACGGTGGCGGCGGGCACGGTGGTGACGGGCACGGTGGCGGCGGGCGGAACGACAGCGGTCACGCAAGGAAGACTAGGCGACCCGTGCGGGTGCTCGTCAGGGCGGACACGCCGCGCTCCCCGCCGATCCGTCAGGTGGACGGGCAGGATGGCCCCATGGACATCCGGTTCACCGAATCAGCCCCGTCGACGATCGGCGTCGAGTGGGAGCTGCCCCTCGTCGACCGCGCGACGGGTGACCTCGCCCCCCGGGCACCGGCTGTGCTCGCAGCCGTGCGGGAGCGCCTGGGCGATGCGGACCGGGTGACGGAGGAGCTCCTGACGAACACGGTCGAGGTCGTCACCGGCGTCCACCGTTCGGTCGGCGGGGCGACGCGGGAACTCTCCGGCATCATCGGCGAGGTCATCGACGCCGCGACTCCCCTCGACGCCGACGTGATGTGTTCCGGCACACACCCGTTCGCCCAGTGGGACCAGCAGGAGATCACCCCGGACAGCGAGCACTACGCGGAACTCATCGACCGGACCCGCTGGTGGGGACGGCAGATGCTCATCTGGGGCGTCCACGTGCACGTCGGCATCGACGACCGGGACAAGGCCGTCCCGATCATGAACGCGATGCTCGGCTACGTCCCGCACCTGCAGGCGTTCACCGCGTCGAGTCCGTTCTGGGGCGGCACCGACACCGGCTACGCGTCGAACCGGGCCCTGATGTTCCAGCAGCTCCCGACCGGCGGACTCCCGCCCCAGCTCGGGGCATGGGCGAACTTCGAGGAGGTCGTCGGGGACCTCGTGCACACCGGCGTGATCGACGGCGTGAAGGACCTGCGCTGGGACATCCGACCGTCGCCGGGCTGGGGCACGCTGGAGAACCGCGTGTCCGACGGGATCTCCACGCTCGACGAGGTCGGCGCCGTCACCGCACTCGTGCAGTGCCTGGTGACCGAGAGCTCCGACCGGCTCGACGCCGGCGAGACCCTCCAGGCGATGCAGCCCTGGTTCGTCCGCGAGAACAAGTGGCGCGCTGCCCGGTACGGCATGGAGGCCGAGATCATCACGAACGTCGCCGGCGACGAACGGCTCGTGACCGACGAGGTGCACGACCTCGTCACCCGGCTGGACCCGGTCGCCGAGCGGCTCGGTTGCCAGCAGGAGCTGCACCACCTCGACACGATGATCGAGCGCGGCGCGTCCTACCAGCGCCAACTCGCGGTGGCGCAGGAGAACAGCGGGGACCTGCGCGCCGTGGTCTGGCATCTCGTCGCGGAGCTGCGCGACTCGCTCTGACACCCGCCGGACGCACGACGGGAGGCCCGTCACCAGCCGGTGACGGGCCTCCCGTCGTGATGGTGGTCGCGTGCGCGACCCCTGGTCGTGGTCAGCGACCGAGGAACTTCTGGAGCGAGGCGAGCTCCTCCTCGCTGGGTGCCTTGCCGCCCTTGCCCATGCCGAGCCCGAGCCCGGCGCCGGACGGTGCCTGCTGCGGGGCGGCCGGGGCGCCCGCCGCGAGCGCCGCGCGCTTCGCCGGGTTGCCGACCTTCTTCTTCTTGGTCTGCGGCTGCTGCTTCTTGCCGCCGTGCATGCCCGGGATCGGTCCCATGCCCGGCATCTGCGGCACACCGCCGCGCGCCACGGTCTTCATCATCTTCGCGGCCTGCTCGAACCGGTTGACGAGGGCGTTCACCTCGGTCACGGTCGAGCCGGCACCGCGCGCGATGCGGAGGCGACGGGAACCGTTGAGGAGCTTCGGCAGTTCGCGTTCCTGCGGCGTCATCGACTGGATGATCGCCTCGGTGCGGATGATCTCCCGCTCGTCGAAGTTGTCGAGCGCCTCGCGCATGCCCTTCGCACCCGGGAGCATGCCGAGCATGCCCTTGATCGAGCCGGCCTTGCGCAGCTGCTGCATCTGCTGCAGGAAGTCGTTCAGCGTGAAGTTGTCGGACGCGATCTTGTCCGCGACCTTGCGCGCCTCTTCCTCGTCGAACGCACCCTGCGCCTGCTCGATGAGGGACAGGATGTCGCCGAGGTCGAGGATGCGGCTCGCCATGCGGTCCGGGTGGAACGGCTCGAAGTCGTCGAGCCCCTCACCCGTCGAGGCGAACATGATCGGTCGGCCCGTGACCGACGCGACCGACAGCGCCGCACCACCGCGGGCATCGCCGTCGAGCTTCGACAGCACGACGCCGGTGAAGTCGACGCCCTCCTGGAAGGCACGGGCGGTGTTCACCGCGTCCTGACCGATCATCGCGTCGATGACGAACAGGACCTCGTCCGGGTCGACCGCCTTGCGGATGTTCGCCGCCTGCTTCATGAGCTCGGCGTCGACACCGAGTCGACCGGCGGTGTCGACGATGACGGTGTCGTACTGCTGGTCGACGGCGGCCTTGATCGCGTTCTTGGCGACCTTGACCGGGTCACCGACGCCGTTGCCGGGCTCGGGGGCGAAGACGTGCACGCCGGCCTGCTCACCGACGACCTGCAGCTGCTGCACGGCGTTCGGACGCTGGAGGTCCGCCGCGACGAGCATCGGAGTGTGGCCGTCCTTCTTGAGCCACTTGCCGAGCTTGCCCGCGAGGGTCGTCTTGCCCGCACCCTGCAGACCCGCGAGCATGATGACCGTCGGGGGTCGCTTGGCGAACTCGAGGCGGCGCTGCTGCCCGCCGAGGATGCCCACGAGCTCCTCGTTGACGATCTGGACGACCTGCTGCGCCGGGTTGAGGGCCTTGTTGACCTCGTCCGAGAGCGCACGTTCACGCACGGCGGCGGTGAACGACTTCACCACCTCGAGCGCGACGTCCGCGTCGAGCAGGGCCCGCCGGATCTCGCGGACGGTGCCGTCCACGTCGGACGGGGTCAGCCGTCCCTTGCTCCGCAGGTTGCGGAAGGTCTCGGTGAGCCGATCGGAGAGTGAACCGAATTGCGCCATGATCCGACCATCCTACCGTCCGCGGTCGTCGGCCCGGGAGGCGCTGCGCGGGCCCGCACCGCCGGCGCCGTTCACGCCCGCTCGCGTCGGAACCGCTCGGGGACCCGGCGGGCGACCACCAGGGCGACGAGCGCCATCGCGGTCGACCCGACCGCCATGAGGAGCGAGGCGACGTCCTCGGAGGCGAAGTACCGGAGCGTGATGGTCCCTGCGAGCGCCCACGGCATCCAGGCCACGGCGAGCGCTGCCGCGATGTCCGTCCGGCGACGACGGACCAGTCCGACCACCGTCACGAGGACCAGGACCCCGGTGCCGCCGAGGAGCGCCGGCGTCACCGCGGCGCCCCACCACGCGCCGTCCGTGAAGAGCGTCGACTCGAACGGGTGACCGGTCGGCAGCTGCAGGCCGGCGAAGAGCGCCAGCCCGACGGTGACGACCGCGAACGCGACGCCGAGCGCTCGACGGTCCCGTGGATCGCCGACGTTCGCGACCACGACGAGCGCCGCCACCGTCACGAGCGTGGTCGTCCCCGGTCCGTTCCAGTTCTCGGTCGCTTGCACGGTGATCCGTGCGACGACGACGCCGAGCACGGCGATCACCGCGGACACGTGAGCGAGGATCCGCTGCCGGACGAGGGCGGCGAGCGCTCCCATCAGCACCGGGACCGCGAAGAGCACCCCGGGGTTGCGGAACGGGCCGAACCACGGCAACTCAGGCCAGGCCGTCCCCGCCGGTGGCCCCCACGGCACCCAGGACACCGCGAGCAGGTAGACCAGGGCGAAGCCGGCCGCGGAGCCGGTGCCGATCGACGCGGCGAGCGCCCGGACGTCGGCCGGCACGACGGCGTTGACGCGTTCGCGGAGGCCCTGCCACCGCAGGTCCGCGAGCTCGCCGTGCGCCGGTCGGTCGCGGCCCTCCCCCTCGGCGACGTCGAGCAGGGTGCCGAGCATCGCCGACCCGTGCGTCCGCCGCCACCGGGACGGGTACCACCCGAGCACCCGTCCGTATTCGCGTTCCAGGCTCGCGCCCTGTCCCAGCCTCGTGTTCGTCACGACACTCCCCCCAGTCGGATGTGGATGCTGCGTGTGGCCGGAGCCGGCCGCCACGCGGTGAGCCGCGCGCGTGCAGCGGCGGCGTTGGCCTCGATGCGGCGGACCTCGGCGTCGAGTGCGTCGGCGCCGGTGTCGGTGAGTTCGAAGTAGCGACGGAGTCGTCCGTCGACGACCTCTTCGCCCGCCTCGGCGACCAGGCCCTGGTCGAGGAGCCGGTCGAGCACGGCGTAGAGCGTGCCGACCTTGAGTCGCACCCGCCCCTCGGACAACTCGGCGGCGTCACCGATGAGCCCGTACCCGTGCTTGGGCCCTCCGGCGAGGGAGGTCAGCACGAGCAGGGTCGGTTCGCGCATCTCAGCAGTGCTCATGTGGCGAGGATACTCTTTTGATCAGAGCATCACAAGACGTCGGAGCGGTGATCGTGTCCCGCGATGGGGCGCTAGCGTCGGGCCATGCGGAACGTACCCCCCACACTCGACCCAGAGGTCGTCGCAGAGATCGACCGCCGGCTCGTGGGCGTCGAGCAGGACCACGGCGTCCGCGTGCCGTGGGCGATCGAGAGCGGCAGTCGGGCCTGGGGGTTCCCGTCGCCCGACAGCGACTACGACTGCCGGTTCCTCTTCGTGCGACGCTCCGACGACTACCTCGCACTGTGGCCGGGACGGGACGTGATCGAGACCCCACTCGATGCCGTCTTCGACGTCAACGGGTGGGACCTGGCGAAGACCGTCCGTCTCCTGGTGAACGGCAACGCGACCGTGACGGAGTGGCTGCGATCCCCGATCGTCTACAGCGGAGACGAGGGCTTCCGCGACCGCCTCCTGACCCTGGCCGCGGCCGTCGCGGACCGCGGACGCATCGGCCGACACTACCTGCACGTCGCGCACCGACAGCAGGAGCGGGACCTCACGCTGAAGCGGTTCTTCTACGTCCTCCGCCCAGCATCGACACTCCGGTGGCTCCACGACCACCCGGAGAGCGCGACCCCGCCGATGGACCTGTCGACCCTGCTGGCCGACTCGACCGTCCCGTCGCACGTCCGTGACGCCACGGCGGACCTCATCGAGCTGAAGGCGAGGACCCGCGAGATGGGCACGGCCACCGCTCCGGACGTCCTCCAGCGCTTCGTCGCCGACGAACTCGACCGTGCCGCCGGCTTCGACGACGTCCCACCGAGCAGCACCGCGACGGAGGCCCGCCAGATCGCCGAGGACTACTTCCGAGCGGAGCTGCGCCGCTGGTCGTGAGACCGCACCGGAGCACCAGAGCCGGCCGGTACCATCCCCGGCCCGGTACTCAGTCCGATGGCGCACCTGCTCGAGGCGCCGGCAGGGCGCCAGTCGGTACGACTCCCGGACCGGCGGGCACCACCGGCAGCGGCCGGCCGGGAGGCCTCCCACCGGTCCGGGCCGTCCGTCACCTCGACAGCGCGACCGGAACGACGACTGGCGCGTCCCCGCCGAACGGGACGCGCCAGTGGCCGTGGTGTCGCGACGTCAGACGCGCGAGCCGCCTCCGCGCACGCGCCGGAGGATCCACCCCACGACGGCGAGCACGATGAGCACCAGCCCGATGAAGAGCAGGGCCTTGAGCGCGGCGCTGACGATGCCGGTGATCAGCAGGACGACGCCGACGATGATCGCGATGATGAGCAGTGCGGGCATGAGATGTCCTCTTCCGGTCGGTCAGGTACCAGCCGGACGGTACACGTCAGCGGGCTGCTGCGCGCGCCGGTCGACGTCGACGTCCACACCCTGAGCGACGTCACTGTCCACGGCACGACTGCGGAGGAAGACGACCGCCAGGATCGGCAGCAGGATGATCTGTCCCCAGATGCCGATCGACTGCGCCTCGTCCGCCCAGCTCCGCGCCGTCATGCCGACCGCCTTCAGCGCGAAGCTGTGGAACCAGCCGACGAAGAGCAGCAGGTTCGCCGTCATGTACGCGACGACCCACCACAGGCGGATGCGCACGACCGCGAAGAACGGGGTGAGCCACAGGACGTACTGCAGCGAATCGACCTTGTTCGCGACCAGGTAGGCGCAGAGCAGGGCCGCACTCGTCTCGATCCACGGCATCCGACCGCGGCGGAGCCCGATGAGGAGCCCGACGACCAGGACGGCCAGCACGGCGACCGCGGTCGCTCCGGTGGAGAGCAGGTTCAGCTTGTGCTGCACGCCCGGGTCGGGGTTCGCCGACCACGGCTGCAGGCCCCAGTACCAGACCGACATCGTGCTCGGGTCGATGGCCCGGGTGCCCTGGAACCGGATGACGGAGAACCACGACGTGGCGTTGACGACCACGAACGGCAGGTTGGCCGCGAGCACCACGCCGACGGCACCCGCCACGGCAGCGGCCGCGCGACGGAACCGGTCCGGCCACGCCACACCGGCGTCGACCAGGAAGGCGAGGACGAACGGTGCGACGAACGCGAGCGGGTAGAGCTTGAAGGCCCCGCCGAGGCCGAACAGCGCCCCGACGACGACCGCTCGCCAGACGGGTGCGCGTCCGGCCGGCCACCGCACCGCGGCGAACAGGCCGGCAGCGGTGCAGAGCACGGTGAGCAGATCCCAGTTGTAGAGCGCGTAGAGGAACAGCGGCGGAGTCGCGGCGAAGACCCAAGCGCGGCGTCCGGCGACGCGGGCCAGGAACACGGTGACCAGGACCACCACGGGCACGAAGGTGATCGCCGTGACGACGAGGAACCCGCGCAGCGAGTCGACGGGCAGTGCCGACAGCCAGGCCCAGAGGCCGGTCAGCGTCGGGTACTCGAGGGTGCCGGGCGGCAGACCGCGGTCGGTGAGCTCCCCGACGTAGGGGAACACGTGCGACCCGAGGTCGCGGATCCCCCACAGGCTGAGGGTGTCGCCGAGGCACGCGTGCCCCGTCACGTACGCCAGGTCCAACCCGTCCGCCGCGCACTGCAGCTTGTGGAACAGGCTCCCGAACGTGAGCGCGACGGCGACGCAGCACATCACCACGAGCTCGAGGACGGAGACGCCGCCGGGAGCGCGGTCGGTCAGCCGGCGGAGGACGGGACTCACCCGACCAGGTTCTGCACGAAGACGTGCGGCGTGAAGCCGGTCAGGTCGTTGATGCCCTCGCCCTGGCCGATGAGCTTGATCGGGATGCCCGTCTTCTCCTGCACGCTGAGCACGAACCCTGCCTTGGCCGACCCGTCGAGCTTCGTGATGACGAGTCCCGTGACCCCGGCGCCCTCGATGAAGGCCTGCGCCTGCGCGAGCCCGTTCTGCCCGGTCGTCGCGTCGAGCACGAGCAGGACCTCGGCGATCTCGGTCTGCTTCTCGACGACGCGCTTGATCTTGCCGAGCTCGTCCATCAGCCCGGCCTTCGTGTGCAGCCGGCCGGCGGTGTCGATGACGACGATCTCCGTGCCCTCGCGGATCGCACGCTCGACGGTCTGGTACGCCACCGACGCCGGGTCCTGCCCGGGCTGTGCGGGGCGGACGACGTCGACGCCGGCACGCTGCGCCCACGTCGCGACCTGCTCGACGGCCGCGGCGCGGAACGTGTCCGCCGCGCCGACCAGGACCGTGCGGTCGTAGGTGCGGAGGAACTTCGCGAACTTCCCGATGGTGGTGGTCTTGCCGACGCCGTTGACGCCGACGACGAGGACCACGGCGGGACGGTTGCTCAGCTTGAGCGTCGTGTCCAGCTTCGACAGCCGCTCCTCGAGCACCTCGCGCAGCATGCGGTTGAGGTCGGCGGGGTCCGTCGTGTCGTACCGGGCGACGCGCGCACGGAGGTCCTCGATGATCTCCTCGGAGATGTCGGGGCCGAAGTCCGCGCCGATCAGCGCCGTCTCCAGGTCCTCCCACGTCGTCTCGTCGATGGTCTTCCGCTGGAACAGACCACGGAGCCGGGAGGACAGGGACCAACTACTCGCCATGTTCCCAGCTTACGGGTGCCCACTCGGTGCCGGCCTTCGGTAGGGTCGGAGTCGCGAAGGGGAGTATTCCCTCTCGGCGACCCCGTCAGTACGGCCCGGAACGACCCGGACCCGGGGCGTCGGTCGCGGCCCCACCGGATCACCGGACGGGACCGCGGCGGAAGAGACCTTCAGGCTCCGGCGTACCCACTTTCTCTGTGTGGCACGCCCCTGACCTGGAGGCTCTCCATGGACGTCCCCCTGTACGTGTGGCTCTTCACGATCGCAGGCATCCTCGGCCTGCTCGTGTTCGACTTCTTCTCGCACGTGCGCACGCCGCACGTGCCGCACATCCGCGAATCGGCCTTCTGGTCCATCGTCTACATCGCGCTCGCGATCCTGTTCGGTGTCGGCGTGTGGGTGTTCGGCGGCGGACAGGCCGGCGGTGAGTACTTCGCCGGCTGGTTGACCGAGAAGGCGTTGTCGGTCGACAACCTCTTCGTCTTCCTCATCATCATGACGACCTTCGCGGTGCCGAAGGAGTTCCAGCAGAAGGTCCTGCTCGTCGGTGTCGCGATCGCCCTCGTGGCGCGCGGTGTCTTCATCGCCCTCGGCGTCACGATCATCGAGAACTTCTCGTGGGTCTTCTACCTGTTCGGTCTCCTCCTGTTCTGGCTCGCGTGGTCGCAGGCCAAGGGCGGCGACGAACACGGTGCCGAGGAGGGCGACTCGAAGCTCATCCGTCTGCTCCGCCGCGTGATCCCGACCTCCGAGCACTACGACGGTGACCGCCTCACCACCAAGGTCGACGGCAAGCGCCTCTTCACCCCGATGCTGCTCGTCATGGTCTCGATCGGCCTGACGGACGTGCTCTTCGCGCTCGACTCGATCCCCGCGATCTTCGGGCTGACGCAGGACGCGTTCATCGTGTTCACCGCGAACGCGTTCTCGCTCCTCGGTCTCCGCCAGCTCTACTTCCTCATCGCCGGCCTGCTCGAGCGGCTCATCTACCTCGGTCAGGGCCTGGCCGTCATCCTCGCCTTCATCGGCGTGAAGCTCGTCTTCCACGCCCTGCACGTCAACGAGGTGCCGTTCATCAACGGCGGTCAGCACGTCGAGTGGGCGCCCGAGATCCCGATCTGGTTCTCGCTGGGCTTCATCCTCCTGACGATCACCGTCGCGACGGTCGCGAGCCTCGTCGTGTCGAAGAAGCGCCAGCAGCGCGGCCTCACCCCGACCGGCGAGCCGGCGGACGCCGTCGAGGCCGACGCGAAGTAGTCGCCACCTGCACGCCTGACAGGAGGCTCCCCACCGGTCACGGCCGACCCGTCGCTGGCGCGTCGGTCCGGAACCGGCCGGTGGGGAGCCTCCCGTCCGTCTCCGACCGCGTCGGCTACGCGACCGCTGCGGCGGGCTCGGGCTTCTGCACCCGCTGGCCGACGACGGCGGACACGCCGTCCTGCCGCATCGAGACCCCGTACAGCGCGTCGGCGATCTCCATGGTCCGCTTCTGGTGCGTGATGACGATGAGCTGCGACGACTCCTGCAGCCGCCCGAACACGGTGAGCAGGCGGCCGAGGTTCGCGTCGTCGAGCGCCGCCTCGACCTCGTCCATGATGTAGAACGGGCTCGGCCGGGCCGTGAAGATCGCCACGAGCAGCGCCACGGCAGCCAGGGACCGCTCCCCGCCGGACAGCAGCGTCAGCCGGTCGATCTTCTTGCCCGCGGGCTTGACCTGCACGTCGATGCCGGTGGTGAGCAGGTCGTCCGGGTTCGTCAACGTGATCGATCCCGAACCGCCGGGGAACAGGATCGGGAACACGACGTCGAACGCCTCGCGGGTGTCCTCGAACGCGGACGCGAAGATGGTCTGCATCTTCCCGTCGAGCTCCTCGATGATCGTCAGGAGGTCGGCGCGGGTCTTCTGCAGGTCGTCGAGCTGGTCGGACAGGAACGCGTGCCGCTGCTCGAGCGCCTGGAACTCCTCGAGCGCGAGCGGGTTCACCTTGCCGAGCCGCCCGAGGTCACGCTCCGCCGCGGCGAGTCGACGCTCCTGCTCGGCGCGGACGTACGGCGTGGTCGGGACGTCCGCGGGGTCGACATCGGGTGCCTCGTACTCGGGCAGGGCAGGCCCGCCGGGCAGGGTCGAGCCGGCGGCGAGCACGGTCTCGTCGGTGTCGTCGGTCTCGTCGACGTCGACACCGACCGGGTCGAGGTCGTCAGCGGCCGTGTCCTCGGCCTCCGTCGACACGTCCTCGGCAGCGGCCGCTCGTGCCGCCTCGCGGTGCCGTCGTGCGAGCACCCGCGGGTCGATGAGCACGTCGACCGGCACGGGGACGTCCGGCCCGTACTCGGCGACGAGCACGGTCTCGCCGAGCCCGAGTTCGCTCTGCGCACGGTCGAGGACCCCGGAGAGGTGCAGCCGCTTCTCGTAGATCTCCATCTCGAGCGAGTGCACCCCGTCCGTGATGGTCTGCAGACGGTCCCGCAGCTCGCGCTCCTCGTTCCGGATGCCCTGCAGCTCGGTGTTGCGCTTCGTGCGCTCGGACTCCTCGGTCGCGAGCTGCACCCGGGCCTCGGCCAGCGAACGGTCGACGGCGGCGAGGACCACCGGCAGGTCGGCCAGGACACCCTCGGCCGAGGCGATCTGCCCCCGTCGGATGACCGCGAGACGCGCAGCCTCCTCGGCCGCCGCCCGCTCCGCGCCGAGTTGCCGCTCGAGCTGGTCCGCCCGACGCCGCTCGGCCCGGGCACGCTCGCGGGCGGTCTCGACCTGCAGTCGGTGTTCGATCTCCGCCGCCCGGGCGGCGTCGACGGCGTCCTGCGCCGCCGGCCGGGCGGACGCGTCGACGACCGGGCGCGGGCGCACCGCGAAGGCCCGGAGCTCCGCCTCGGCCGCGGCGAGTGCCGCTTCGGAGGCTGCGGTCGCACCCTCCGTCTCGGCGAGGGCTGCGCGCAGCCGCTCGACCTCGGCAGCGGTGTTCTCCGCCCGGGCCCGGGCGGAGGCACTGGTCCGGTCGTACTCCGCGGTCGCGCGGGCGTGGGCGCGCGCGGCCTGGTCCGCCTCGTCCGCCGCCCGCCGTGCGGCCTCGACCGCGGTCCGCGCAGCCTGGAGGCCCGCGGCCGCCTCCTCCGCCTCGCTCACCACGGTCTCCCGGCGGGTGGCCGCTGCGTCGCGGTCCGCGGTCAACTCGATGCGGGACGTCGAGCGCTGCCCGCCGCCGGTCACCCGCGCCGCGCGCACGAGGTCGCCGGACCGCGTGACCACCGTGGCGTCCGGGGCGGCCGCGAGCACCGCCTCCAGGTCGACCTCGTCCCGGTCGGCGACCAGCGTCTCCGCCAGGACCGCGGTGAGCGCGGGCGGGCCGGTCACGACGTCGAGCGCGGCTCGGACGCCGGGCGGCAGCGCGGCGGGCAGCCGTGACGCGCTGCCGGCCACGTCGGCGACGACCACGTCGATGCGACCGAGGTCCGCGGCCCGGGCGTGGTCGACGGCGTCGAGCGCAGCCCGCCGGTCCTCGGCGAGCACGGCGTCCGCGAGCCCGTCGAGTGCGGTGGCGACGGCCGCCTCGTACCCGGGCGTGACCGTGAGACGGTCGGCGAGCCGGCCGGCGATCCCCTCGCGACCGGCGTCGATGAGCGCTTGCGAACCGTCACGGACGTCGATCGAGAGCGCGAGCGCGGCGATCCGGGCGTCGAGGGCGTCCCGTTCGCGCTCGAGCGCGTGCAGCCGGTCCCGGTGCGTGTCCCGGTCCGCCTGGGCTCGGTCGAGCTGGTCGCGGGCCGCCGCCAGCGTCGCAGTGAGTGTCTCGTCGTCGGTGTCCAGCGCCGGGTCGCGACCGAGGTCCTCCAGGGTGGCGGCGGCCTGCTCGGCACGGACGACCGCCTCGGAGAGCGCCCGCTCCCGCCGCTCCCGGTCGGCGACGGCCGACGACCGCCGCGAGCGCGCCACCTCGACGGCCCCGGCGAGCCGCTGGCCGTCCAGGTCGTGCTGCGCGACGAGGGCAGCCTGCGCGGCGATCTGCTCGTCGAGCGCGTCGAGCGCGGCGCGAGCGGCCTGCACCCGCTCACCGACGGCGGTCGTCCCACCCTGCATCTCCTGCGCACGAAGGTCGAGCCGGTCGGCTTCGGCGCGGACGCCGGCGACCCGCTCGGGCGTGACGGTCGGGCCCTGCTGCGGCGCCTCGGCCTGCTGCGCGAGGAACATCAGCCGCTGGTTCGCGAGCATCGACAGGCTGCGCAGTCGCTCCTGCACGCTCTCCAACCGGTGGACCACGGTCCGGGCGCGGTCGACGTCGTCGCCGACCATGCTCTGCTCGACCTGCTGCTGCCGCTGCCGGATCTGCTCGAGCCGCTCCTGCAGGACGATGCGCTCGGACTTCCGACCGGTCTCGACCTCGACGTGGTCGCGCAGTTCGCGCCGCAACCGCACGACGTCGTCGGCGAGCAGTCGGGCCTTGGCGTCCCGGGCGATGGCCGCGACCGACTGCGCCTTGCGGGCCACCTCGGCCTGGCGTCCGAGCGGTTTCAGCTGCCGGCGGATCTCCCCCGCCAGGTCCGACAACCGTGTCAGGTTCGTCTGCATCGCGTCGAGCTTGCGGAGCGTCTTCTCCTTCCGGCGGCGGTGCTTGAGGATGCCGGCAGCCTCCTCGATGAAGCCGCGCCGGTCCTCCGGGGTGGCGTGCAGCACCTTGTCGAGCTGGCCCTGCCCGACGATGACGTGCATCTCCCGGCCCAGCCCGGTGTCGCTCAGCAGCTCCTGGACGTCGAGCAACCGACAGTTCTCGCCGTTGATGGCGTACTCGCTGCCACCGTTCCGGAACAGCGTCCGCGAGATCGTCACCTCGGCGTACTCGATCGGCAGCAGACCGTCGGCGTTGTCGATCGTCAAGGTCACCTGGGCGCGACCGAGCGGACCGCGGGTGGCGGTGCCGGCGAAGATGACGTCTTCCATCTTGCCGCCGCGGAGGGTCTTCGCCCCCTGCTCCCCCATCACCCAGGCAAGGGCGTCGACGACGTTCGACTTGCCGGAGCCGTTCGGGCCGACGATGCACGTGACGCCCGGCTCGAACGCGAACGTCGTGGGCTGCGCGAAGGACTTGAACCCCTTGAGGGTCAGGCTCTTCAGGTACATGCGGTCTCCGGGCTGGTCGGTTCGCGTCAGGCTAACGCCTGCGCTGCCGCGGAGCGGGCTGGCACACGGGGCAGCGGTGGCTCGACCGGTTCATGAAGGCCTCACGCACGATCGCGGTGCCGCACCGCGGGCAGGGCTCTCCCTGCTGGCCGTACACCGCGAGGCGTTGCGAGAAGTACCCGGACTGCCCGTTCACGTTGACGTACTGCGCGTCGAAGCTCGTCCCGCCGTCCTCGAGTGCGCGGCGGAGCACCGCCCGGACCTCGTCGAGGAGCAGGTGGAGCGTCGCCCGGGGCAACCGGTCCGCCGGTCGGTCGAAGTGCAGCCGCGCTGCCCACAGCGACTCGTCGGCGTAGATGTTCCCGATCCCGCTGATGACGCCCTGGTCGAGCAGGACCCGCTTGATCCCGCTCGACCGCTTCCGCGCCGCGGCGGTGAAGCGGTCGTCGTCGAACGCGGGGTCGAGCGGGTCGCGGGCGATGTGCGAGACCTGGAACGGGATCCGCCGACGCCAGTCCGCCTCCGGGTCGGTCGCGTCGATGTGCCCGGCGTGCCCGGCAGGCGCTCCGTCGATCGTGGGGAGCATCCGGTCGATCGCCATCGACCCGAATGTGCGCTGGTCGACGAACTCGAGCTGCACCGGTGCCTCCGGGGCCCCGTCCCGGTCCGTCCCGGGAGGCTGCACGTCGAGGACGATCCGCCGGTGCCGTGCGGCGGGTCGGTCGCGGCCGAGCAGGATCTGGCCGCTCATGCCGAGGTGCGCGACCAGTGCTTCGGGTCGGTCCCCGTCGTGGTCCAGCGGGAACCACATGAACTTCCCGCGACGGACGGCCGCGGCGATCGTCCGCCCGGTCAGGCGGTGCGCGAAGTCCTCGGCAGGCCCGTCGTGGCGGGTGAGCGCGCGCTCGTCGTGCACCTGCACGGCGAGCACCCTGGCGCCGGTGACGGCGGGTTCGAGGCCGGCGCGGACGACCTCGACCTCGGGGAGTTCGGGCACCCGGTCAGCCCTCGACGGGACGTCCGGACAGTCGCGTCCAGGCGTCGAGCGCGGCGGACATCTCCGCCGTCTTCTTGCTCGTGCCGGTGCCGGTGGCGACGTCCTCGCCCTGCAGCACGACCGTCGCGTGGAAGGTCTTGTCGTGGTCCGGGCCCGCTTCGGTGATGCGGTAGGCGGGGTTGCCGAGCGAGCGCGCGGAGGCGAGCTCCTGCAGGCTCGTCTTCGGGTCCATCGCGGCGCCGAACCGCGCGGGGTCGACCAGCAGCGGCGCGACGAGCCGCAGCACCAGGTCGGTGGCGGCGTCGGCGCCGGCGGACAGGTACGTCGCCCCGATCACGGCTTCCACCGTGTCGGCGAGGATCGACGACTTGTCGCGACCACCGGTCTGCTCCTCGCCCTTGCCGAGCCGGAGGTACGCGCCGAGCCCGATGTGGCGGGCGATCTCGGCGAGGGCGACCGTGGAGACGAGGCTCGCGCGCCGCTTGGCGAGCTCGCCCTCGTCGAGTTCCGGGTAGTCACGGAACAGCTTGACGGTCACGGCCTGCCCGAGGATGGAGTCGCCGAGGAACTCGAGCCGCTCGTTGTGCCCGATCCCGCCGTGCTCGTACGCGTACGACCGGTGGGTGAGGGCGAGCTGCAGGAGTTCCAGGTCCACCGGCACGTCGAGGAGCTCGCGTAGACGAACGACGTCCGACCCCACGGGGCGGGACCCCGCGGCGCCGGACGTCGCAGTCATGAGGGGAGTCCGATCAGACGTCGGCGACCTTGCGGCCCTTGTACTCCATGTACAGGGGCGTGCCGGCCGAGTCCTCGACGACCTTCGCGCGGTGCGGGAGGCTGTAGGTGACCTTGCCGTTCTCGATCGTCTTCACGAGCTGGACCGGTGCGGCCTTCCACTGCGATCGACGGGCGTGCGTGTTCGCACGGGACTGCTTGCGCTTGGGGACGGCCATGGTGGTTCTCTTTCGCTTGGTCGGTGGTCAGTCGTGGGCGGTGGCGGTCACTCGGCCTGGTCGGCCGGCGTCCGCTCCTCGTCCGCGGTGGTCTGGTCGGGCGTGCTGTCGTCGAACTGGATCCCGCTGAGCGCAGCCCAGCGAGGATCGGTGGCCGACGTGGTCGGCCGCTCGCCGATGTCCGCCAGGCGCTCACCCGTCTCCGGGTCGAGTCCTGGGCAGTCCGGCCGGCAGACCGGCTGGAACGGCAGTGACAGCACCACCGCGTCTCGGACGACCGGTTCACAATCCACGTGGTCATCGTGAACCTGGTAGTCGAATTCCTCCGAGGCATCATACGCGAACAGTTCCGCGAATTCGACCTCGACGAGCTCGCTGACGTCGATGAGGCAGCGCGAGCACTCCCCCGTCGCCTCGGCCCGGGCGGTGCCGGACGCGAGCACACCCTCGTGGAGGCCCTCGAGCTTCACGTCGAGGTGCATCTGGTCGCCCTCGCACACGGCGATGAGACCGGCGCCGAGGGTGCTCGGGACGGTGATGTCGAGCGACACCTCGCGCATGTCGCCCGGCCGGTGCGCGAGGTCACGCACACGCAGGGCGTAGGGGCTGTTCACGGAGGAAGACACGATCAACCAGCCTACCCCGCTCAGGCCGACGAGTCGAGCACCCGGAGCGTGTCGAGGGCGGCCGTCCGTCGGTCCGGCCGTCAGGCCCGCCCGGCGAGCGCGCGGGCCACCGCGTCGGGCACGTACGGCGTCACGTCGCCACCGAGGGACGACACCTGCCGGATGAGCGAGCTCGAGACGTGCGCCCGGGCGGCGTCCGGCAGCAGGAAGACCGTCTCCACCCCGGCGAGGTGCCGGTTCATGATCGCCATCGGGGTCTCGTAGGCCACGTCCTCGCCGGACCGCACGCCCTTCACCAGGATCTTCGACCCCACCTGCCGGCAGTAGTCGACCAGGAGCCCGGCCGTCCACTCCCCGACCACGACCCGGCCCGGGATCCCGAGCTCCGTGATGGACTCCCGGATGAGCCGGACCCGGTCCCCGGCGTCGAACAGTGCCGCCTTCTTGTCGGGGTTGTGCACGACGAGCACGTGCACCTCGTCGAACAGGTCCACGGCACGGGCGATCACGTCGAGGTGTCCCAGCGTCACGGGGTCGAACGAGCCGGGCACCACGGCGATCTTCGTCATGGGGGCGACGATACCGGCCGACGCCGCTCAGTTCTTCCTGAGGAAGGCCGCGTCGGACTCGTCGAGGCGGCGTGCGAGGGCGTCCCGGAGCGCGGGACTGCCGCTCAGGTCCGGGTCGTCCTCAAGGAGACGTTCGGCCTCCTCCCGCGCGTCCACGATGAGGTCGGCGTGCTGCACCACGCGCAGGAGCGTCAACGACGACCGCCCACCCGACTGCCGTTCGCCGAGCACGTCGCCCTCCCGGCGCAGTTCGAGGTCGACCCGTGCCAGCTCGAACCCGTCGTCGGACGCGGCCACCGCGTCCACGCGCTCCCGCGACACCGTGTCCACCTCGGCGGCGGTGACGAGCAGGCAGACGCCCGCGTACTGCCCGCGACCGATGCGCCCGCGCAACTGGTGCAGCTGCGAGACACCGAACCGGTCGGCGTCGAGCACCGCCATCATCGAGGCGTTCGGGACGTCGACACCGACCTCGATCACCGTCGTCGCGACGAGCACGTCGACCGCGCCGTCGGCGAAGGACGTCATCACGCGGTCCTTCTCCTCCGCCGACATCCGGCCGTGCAGGACCTCGATGCGCCGCCCCGCGAGCACGGGCATGGCGCGCATCCGTTCCGCGGTCGCGAGGACCGTCGCGGGCTTCCTGGTCGGCGTGCCGTCGGCGTCGGCGCCGCCCGGCGTGCCGTCGGCCGCGGCTCCGACGCCGGCGGGAGCGGGCGTCCCGTCGTCCTCGCCGTGCGCGTCGTCGATCGCCGGACAGACGACGAACGCCTGGCGCCCGTCCGCCAGCTCCTCGGCCATCCGCGTCCAGATGCGGGACTCCCACCCGGGGTGCTCGGCGAGCCCGACGGTGAACGTCTCGACCCCGGCCCGGCCGGACGGCATGCCCTCGATCGTCGAGACGTCGAGGTCGCCGAACACGGTCATCGCCACGGTCCGCGGGATGGGCGTCGCGGTGAGGACGAGCACGTGCGGTGGCGTCGAGCCCTTCGTCCGCAGGGCCTCACGCTGCTCCACCCCGAAGCGGTGCTGCTCGTCGACGACCACCAGGCCGAGTTCGGCGAAGTCCACCCGGTCGCCGAGCAGCGCGTGGGTGCCGACCACGAGGCGGGACCCACCGGACGCCGCGGCGAGCAGCGCCCGCCGGCGCTCGTCGGTGGACTGCGACCCGGTCAGGATCACCGGACGGAGCTCCGCGGCCAGGTCCGGCCCGAGGAACT
The DNA here is from genome assembly GCF_003234475.1 of Curtobacterium sp. MCBD17_008. Lineage (NCBI taxonomy): Bacteria > Bacillati > Actinomycetota > Actinomycetes > Micrococcales > Microbacteriaceae > Curtobacterium > Curtobacterium sp. MCBD17_008. The sequence goes on from NZ_QKTK01000021.1 coordinate 30,726, forward strand.
TCACGATCGACCGGAGGTGCTGCGCGGCCAGGACCTCCGTCGGGGCGATCAGCGCGGACTGTCCGCCGGACTCCGCCACGGTGAGCATCGCCCGGATCGCGACGAGGGTCTTGCCCGAACCGACCTCGCCCTGCACGAGCCGGTGCATCGGCCAGGTCCCGGCCATGTCCTGCGCGATCTCGGCCCCGACCGACCGCTGGTCGTCGGTCAGGGTGAACGGCAGGCTCGCGTCGAAGCGCTCGAGGACGCCGCCGGGCGACGCGGTCCGGGCGACGGACGCCGTGGCCCGCGCCGCGATCCGGCGCTGCACCAGCGCGGTCTGCAGCACGAACGCCTCGCGGTAGCGCAGGGCGTCCTGCGCCCGTTTGAAGTCGGACACCTTCTCCGGCCGGTGCAGCAGTTCGAGTGCCCGACGGAACGGCACGAGGTCGAGCCGGGTCCGGACGGAGGCCGGGATCGGGTCGGCGACGTCCGGCAGCGTGTCGAGGACGACCCCCATGGCCTTCGCGATCTGCCAGGACGACAGGGAGGCCGTGGCCGGGTAGATGGGGATCGGCTGGCGCGACCAGCGGATCGCCTCCTCCGACCCCGGGTCCGCCGTGGCGCGGGGGTCGTCCCGGTCGAAGAGCTCGTAGTCCGGGTGCGCCAGCTGCCGGGCGCCGCGGTAGTCGCCGACCTTGCCGGCGAAGACCCCGCGGGCGCCGGGCACGAGGTCCTTCGTCCGCCACCCCTGGTTGAAGAACGTCAGGGTCAGCAGGCCGGTCCCGTCCCCGATCTTGGCCTCGAGGATGGAGCCCCGTCGCGCCCGCATGGTGCGCTCCCGGACCTCGACCACCTCGGCGACGATCGTGACCGACTCGCCGATCGCGAGCGAGTCCAGCGCCGTGAGTGCGCCGCGCTCCGCGTAGCGACGCGGAGCGTGCTCGAGGAACTCCCCGACGGTGCGGTGCCCGAACGCCTTCTCGATCGCCTTCGCCGTCCGCCCACCGAGGACGTTCGCCAGCCGCACGTCGAGCGGCGCCGGGCCCCACTGCACGGGTCCCCCCACGGCAGCGGACGGCGCGTCGCCGACCGACGCAGCGCCCGCACGGGCGGCGTCGGCGCCCGCGGCTGGGCTCGTCGGAGCGGCATCGGTGCTGGAGGTGGCCACGCCCCAACGGTACCCGCGACGTCCGACCCGCCACGAGCCTCCCCGGCTGGGCTGTGGAGGACGCCGGGGTCGCCGCCGCGGCCCGCTACGGTGGCAGCATGACGCGCATCATCGCCGGCGCCGCCGGGTCCACGACGCTCCGGGTGCCGAAGTCCGGCACCCGACCGACGAGCGACCGTGTGCGCGAGGCGCTGTTCTCCTCCCTCGAGTCGCGCGGGCTCATCGACGACACCTCGGTCGCGGACCTGTATGCCGGAACCGGTGCGCTCGGCCTCGAAGCCGCGTCCCGGGGTGCGGTCGAGGTGTCCCTGGTGGACCGCGCCGCGTCCGCGGCGGCCGCCTGCCGCGAGAACGCGCGCGCGGTGCAGAAGCGCGCGCCTGGTGTCCGCATCGACGTCCACGCGCAGCCCGCACTGGGGTACCTGCGGGGGACGGCGAAGACGTTCGACCTCGTCTTCATCGACCCGCCGTACGAGGTCGCCGAGTCCGAGGTCACCGACGTGCTCGAGGCCCTCGTGTCACGCGTGACGCCCGGTGCGGTCGTCGTCGTCGAACGCGGCACCCGCTCCCCCGAGCCCACGTGGCCGGCCGGGCTCACCCGGTTCAGCAAACGCTCGTGGGGTGACACCGTGGCGTGGGAGGCCGTGGCCGACGCGGACTGAGGCTACCGCCGCTCCATGGTCCGGCACCGGTCCGCGCCGGTCCGGTCGCGGGTCCGGCTCCGGTCGCGGGTCCGGCTCCGGTCGCGGGTCCGGCTCCGGTCGCGGGTCCGGCTCCGGTCGCGGGTCCGGCTCCGGTCGCGGGTCCGGCTGCGGTCGCGGGTCCGCTTGTGCGTTCAGCCCGCGACGCCGTCCCAGTCCGCGTACGGGTCCCACCCCGTCGTCGGGACGGGCGTCCCGCCACGGACCAGGTCCACAGACCGCTCCGCATGGTCCGCTCCCGCGTGGGACGTGCGCTCGCGCACCACGCCGATCCGGCGGAAGCCGCCCGGCAGGCGCGTCCCGACCGGGAAGGTCGCCAGCAGCCCGTGGTCCTCGCCGCCGTGCAGCGCGACCTCGTCCACCACCCCGTCGGGCGCCGACGCCTCGGCCGGGTCGAGTTCCAGGGTCACGCCACTCGCCCGTGCGAGGCGCCCTGCGTCGATCGCGAGCCCGTCGGACAGGTCGAGCATCGCCGTCGCACCGGCTGCGGCAGCCAGCGGACCGTCGGCGATCGGGGGGACCGGGCGGCGCTGCCGGGCGACGTCGGGATCCGTGTCGGCCCCGCTCGCGCGGACCCGCTCGACGTCGGGCTCTCCCGCGGCGTCGACGCCGTCCCGGAACAGCCGGGCCAGGCCGCGGGCGGCGGCGCCGAGCTCCCCGGAGACAGCGAGGACGTCACCGACCCGGGCACCGGACCGGACGACGGGGTCCCGCCCTCCGAGGTCCCCGAACGCGGTGACGGTCAGCGAGAACGTCGCCGACGTGGACAGGTCGCCGCCGACCACCCCGCACCCCGGAGCGAGGGCGTCGACGGCGAGTCGGAACCCGTCCGCGACGCCCTCCAGCACCGCGACCTGGGTGTCCGGCGGAGCCGCGATCGCGACGACGAGACCGGAGGGCACGGCGCCCATCGCGGCGACGTCGGAGAGGTTCGTGGCGGCGGCCTTCCAGCCGACGTCCTCGGGCGAGGACCACGCCCACCGGAAGTCCGGGCCGTGCACCATCATGTCCGTGGTCACGACGAAGCGGCCGTCGGGGGCGGCGACGACGGCGCAGTCGTCCCCGGGCCCGAGGACCGGGGACCCGGCGGGGAGGCGTCGCGTGACCCGCTCGAGCACCGCGAGTTCGCCGAGCGCTCCGACGGTCGTGCGCTGTGCTCCGGCGGTCGCCCGCCCGTCGGCGCCGTCGGAACCGTCGGTGCGGTGCTCGTGCTGGTGCTCGTCGTGCGTCGCGTCCACACGAGAACGGTAGCCTGGACGCCGATGGACACCGCGCGCCGAGGACCCCGCATCATCGCCACCGTGCTCGCCGCGGCGGCGGTCGTGGCCGGGCTGTCCGGCTGCACGAACGCGGTCCGCATGGAGCCCGCTCCCGCAGCGGACGCGGCCGCGTGTGCCGATGCCCAGGTCCGCCTGCCCGCGGTCGTCAACGACACCCTGGCGCTCCGCAACACCTCCGCACAGGCCACGGCGGCGTGGGGGTCCCCCTCCGCCGTGCTCTACCACTGCGGTGTCGCCGTGCCGACCGTCTCCGACCTGCCGTGCTTCTCGCAGGGCTCCGTGGACTGGATCCGCGACGACCGGGGGAAGGAGGTCGTCTACACGACGTTCGGCCGGTCCCCCGCGGTCCAGGTCGTCATCGACACCTCCCGCGCGACGAGCGACGCCCTGCAGGACCTCGGTGACGCCGTGTCACGGCTGCCGGAGGACGGCCACCGCTGCCTCGACCCGCAGGACGTCGACTGACCCGGACGGTCCTCAGCGGACCGCGGCGCGTCCCAGCTCGATGAGCTCCGCGACGAGTTCCGGGTAGGGCAGCCCCGACGCCGCCCAGCAGCGCGGGTACATCGAGAACGGGGTGAACCCCGGCATGGTGTTGACCTCGTTCACGACGAAGCCGTCGTCCGTCAGGAAGCAGTCCACACGGGCCAGCCCGGCGCCGCCGATCGCCTCGAAGGCACGCGCTCCGACGGAACGGATCTCGTCGGTCTCCGCCTCGGTGAGCGGGGCCGGGCACAGCAGCTGCTCGTCACCGCCCAGGTACTTGGCGGCGAAGTCGTAGAAGCCGTCCTCGGCGACGACGATCTCCCCGGGCAGGCTCGTCCGCGGCACGCCGTCACGACCCTCGAGCACGGCGACCTCGACCTCGCGGCCGACGACCCGCGGCTCGACGATGACCTTGCTGTCGTGCTCGAAGGCGAGGTCCATCGCCGCACCGAGCTGAGCGGGGTCGTCGACGCGTGAGACGCCCATGCTCGACCCGGCGCGTGCGGGCTTCACGAACAGCGGGAAGCCGTGCGCGGCGACGGTCTCGGCGACGTCGACCGGATCGGCCTGCCACTGCCGACGGAGCACCGTCGTCCACGGGGCGACCCGGAGCCCGGCGTGCTCGAGGACCGCCTTCGCGACGTGCTTGTCCATGGCCAGGGCGCTCGCCAGGACGCCGTCGCCGACGTAGGGCAGGCCGGCGGTCTCGAGCAGGCCCTGGACGGTGCCGTCCTCGCCGAAGGGTCCGTGCAGGATCGGGAAGACGACGTCGACGTCCCCGAGCGACTCGACCGAGCCGTCCGGCAGTTCGACGGAGAACCCGCGGGAGTCGCCGGAGAGCGGGAAACGGACGCGGGTGCCGTTGTCCGGCACGGTCGGGAGCTCCTGACCCCGGAGTGCCCAGACCGACGGGTCGTCCGCCTGGAGCGTGAACGCCCCGTCCTTCGTGATGCCGATCGGCAGCAGGTCGTACCGGTCGCGGTCGACGACGTCCATGATGCCGCCGGCGGTCACGCAGCTGATCTCGTGCTCGCTCGACCGGCCACCGAAGAGCACGGCGACGGTGGTCCGCGCGTCGGTGCCGCTCGGCGTGCGCTCGGCGTCGGTCGGTTCGGATGCGGGCGCGGTGCTGCTCATGGACGCTCCAAGCGGTGGGTACCGGGACCGGTCACTCGCCCTGGGGCTCGTCGGTCTCCGTGAGGTGCGGCGCGATGTTGCGCGGATCGAGCCTACCGGCGAGGACCTCGCCCACCTGTCCGACGATGGGCATGTCGACGCCGTTCGCCCGGGCCAGCTCGAGGATGGGCGCGACCGAGGCCAGGCCCTCCGCGGTCTGGTTCATCTGCCGCACGACCTCGTCGAACCGGTACCCCTGCCCGAGCAGGCGCCCGGCGGTGTTGTTGCGCGACAGCGGTGACTGGCAGGTGGCGATGAGGTCGCCGAGGCCCGCGAGACCGGACAGCGTCGACGGCTGCGCGCCGAGCGACACCGCGAACTCGGTCATCTCGGCGAGGCCGCGGGTGATGATCGACGCCTTGGTGTTCTCGCCGTACCCGACACCGTCGACGATGCCGATCGCCACCGCGATGAGGTTCTTGAGGACCCCGCCGAACTCGGTGCCGATCACGTCGGTGTTGATGAAGGAGCGGAAGTACGGGTTCGTCGCCACGGCTGCCACGGCGGTCGCGGTGTCCGCACTGGACGACGACACGACGGCCGCGGTGGGCTGCCGGCGGGCGATCTCGAGCGCCAGGTTCGGTCCGCTCGCGACGGCGATGCGGTCCTGGTCGATGCCGAGGCCGTCGAGGAGCACCTCGCTCATCCGCAGGCCGGTCGCTTTCTCCACGCCCTTCATGAGGCTCACGACGGGCACATCCGCGGGCAGGAGTTCGCGGATGGCGGCGAGGTTCGAGCGCAGCGTCTGCGACGGCACCGACACGTAGACCTGCTCGGCACCGGCCAGCACCGCTGCCAGCGACGTCGACGCGGTGAGGGTCCGCGGCAGGTTGATGCCGGGCAGGTACTCCGAGTTCCGCTTCGTCTCGGTGATCTCCCGCGCGACCTCGGGACGCCGGGCCCAGAGCACGGTCTCGGCCCCGCCCTCGGCGAGCACCTTGGCGAACGTGGTCCCCCAGCTGCCGGCACCGATCACGGCGACCCGTGGCTTGTCGGTCGACTGCATGACGACGCGGATCGCGGCGGTGTCCACGGCGCCGCGGGCTGCGACGGAGGGGTCCGGGTGGTCGTCGTGCGGGCGGAGGCCGGGCGCGCTGGTCCGGTCGGCTGCGTCACTCAAACTTGCCGGTCTCCTTCTGCTTGTTCGCGGTCGGGTCCCAGCGCTCGGCGGGCGCCTGCTCACCGCGGAGGCCCTCGAGCAGCGCGGTGATGCGCTCCATGAGCAGCGCGGTCACCTCGGTGAGGGCTTGCTGGTCGACCGGCTTCCCACGCCACCGCGACAGGTCGAGCGGCTCGCCGTAGACGATGTCGACCTTCGCCGGCGGGAACAGGCGGAGCTTCTTGCCGTACCGCGCCATGATCCGCTGCGTGCCCCAGTGGGCCATCGGGATGAGCGGGACGTCGTTCTCGAGGGCGATCCGCGCCGCCCCGGTCTTGCCGCGCATCGGCCACAGGTCCGGGTCACGGGTGAGCGTGCCCTCGGGGTAGACGATGACCGCGCCGCCGTTCGACACGAGTCCCTTGCCGCCCTTCAGCGGGTCGTTCAGGCGGGTCCGGCCGTTGCGCTCGACGGGGATCTGCCCCATGCCGCTCATGAGCTTGCCGAACACCGGCACGCGGAACAGCGAGGCCTTCGCGAGGAACCGCGGCGACCGACGGTGCAGCCACACGGTCGTGCCGACGACGAGCGGGTCGATGTTCGTGTAGTGGTTCGGGGCGAGGACGAACGCCCCCTCCTCCGGCAACCGGTTCGGGCCGTGCCAGCGGTAGCCGGAGGCGAACCGGATGGTCGGGATCACGACGGACCCGGTGATCCGGAAGGCCCGGTTCAGCTCGCCGCGTCGCCACCGCCGACCGGGGACCGGGAGGCCCGTGCGGACCTCTCCGGGGTGTCCCACCTGCGGGAGTTCCAGCGCGTCGGGCCCGGTCGTCGGTCGTGCCACGGCGGCACCGTCACCGGTGCCGCCGTGGTCGTGCTGCTCCGCCACGTCAGCCGGCGAAGTCGAAGTCCGCGCCGAGCTTGCGGAGCTTCGGGATGAAGTGCTCGTACCCGCGGCTGATGATGCCGACGTTCGTGATGTGCGATTCGCCCTCCGCGGTCAGCGCCGCGATGAGGTGGCTGAAGCCGCCGCGGAGGTCCGGGACGCGGACGTTCGCACCGTGCAGCTTCGTCGGGCCGGTGATGACAGCGGCCTGCTCGAAGGGACGACGGGCGACGCGACGGTCGTGGCCGGGCAGGCCCTCCTTGTGCACGACGATGTCGGCACCCATCTCGTTGAGCGCGTCGGTGAAGCCGAAGCGGTTCTCGTAGACGGTCTCGTGCACGACGCTCTGGCCCTCGGCCTGCGTGAGCGCGACGACGAGGGGCTGCTGCCAGTCGGTCATGAAACCGGGGTGCACGTCGGTCTCGATGACGACGGGCTTGAGGACGTCGAGCTCGCGGTAGAACCGGATGCCGTCCTCCTGGATGTCGAATCCGCCGCCGACCTTCCGGAAGACGTTGAGGAACGTCATGAGCTCCTGCTGCTTGGCGCCCTCGACGAAGATGTCGCCGTTGGTCGCCAGCGCGGCGGAGGCCCAGCTCGCGGCCTCGTTGCGGTCGTTGATCGCACGGTGCGTGTACCCGCGGAGCGACTTGACGCCCTCGATGAAGATCGTGCGGCTCGGTTCGACCGTGACGATCGCGCCCATCTTCTGCAGGATCGCGATGAGGTCCATGATCTCGGGCTCGATCGCGGCGTTCCGCAGCTCGGTGGTGCCCTCGGCGAGGACGGACGAGAGCAGGACCTGCTCGGTCGCGCCGACGCTCGGGTAGGGGAGCTCGATGTTCGCGCCCTTGAGGCCGTTCGGGGCCGTGATGTGGATGCCCGAGACCTGCTTGTCGACGACGGCTCCCATGGCACGCAGCGCGTCGAGGTGGAAGTCGATCGGGCGGTCACCGATGCGGCAGCCGCCGAGGTCGGGGATGAACGCCTCGCCGAGCTTGTGCAGCAGCGGACCGCAGAACAGGATCGGGATCCGGCTCGAGCCGGCGTGTGCGTCGATCTCGGCGAAGTGCGCCGACTCGACGCGCGAGGGGTCGAGGATGAGCTCGCCACGGGCGGGGTCCGTCACGCGGACACCGTGCACCTCGAGCAGGCCGCGCACGACCTTGACGTCGGAGATGTCCGGGACGTCCTTGAGGATCGACGGGGTGTCGCCGAGGAGCGCAGCGACCATGGCCTTGGTCGCCAGGTTCTTCGCACCGCGGACCTCGATGCGTCCCACGAGCGGCTTGCCGCCCCGGATGACGATCTCGTCCGACTTCAACCCGACGCGCGCCCCTGCAGCTGCTGCGTCCTGTACGAGAGAGTTCACTACTTCACCGGCAATGTCTTCGGCCGCCAACGGGAGCGGCGGGATTCGAACTCCGTGATCGAGGTCTCGTCACGGAGGGTGAGCCCGATGTCGTCGAGCCCTTCCATCAACCGCCAACGAGTGTAAGCGTCGATCTCGAAAGCCACGTCCATGTCGCCGATCGACACGCGCTGTGTCGCCAGGTCGACGGTCGCCTCGATCCCGGGCTGGGCCTCGATCGCCGCCCACATCCGCTCGATCTCGGGCTCGGACACCATCGCGGTGACCAGGCCCTGCTTGCCGGCGTTGCCCTTGAAGATGTCCGCGAAACGGGGTGAGACGACCACGCGGAACCCGAAGTCGCGCAGCGCCCACACCGCGTGCTCGCGGGAGGACCCGGTGCCGAAGTCCGGGCCGGCGACCAGGACCTTCGCGCCCTGGTAGGCGGGCTGGTTGAGCACGAAGTCGGGGTCCTGGCGCCAACCGGAGAACAGCGCGTCCTCGAACCCGGTCTTCGTGACCCGCTTGAGGTAGACCGCGGGGATGATCTGGTCGGTGTCGACGTTCGACCGCTTCAGCGGTGCCGCGATCCCGGTGACGGTGCCGATCTTCTCCATCAGTTGTTCCCTCCAGCCGTCGCCGGCACGGCCAGGCGGGCGTCGTCCTCTTCCAGGTCCCACGGGCTCGACAGCGTTCCGCGGACAGCGGTCGCCGCGGCCACGAGCGGCGAGACCAGGTGGGTCCGGCCGCCCTTGCCCTGCCGCCCCTCGAAGTTGCGGTTCGAGGTCGAGGCGCAGCGTTCCCCCGGCGCGAGCTGGTCCGGGTTCATGCCGAGGCACATCGAGCAGCCGGCGAAGCGCCACTCCGCACCGAACTCGGTGAACACCCGGTCCAGGCCCTCGGCCTCGGCCTCCAGGCGCACCCGGGCGGACCCCGGCACGACCATCACCCGCACGCCCGGCGCCTTCTGACGCCCGCGGATGACCGACGCGAAGGCGCGCAGGTCCTCGATGCGGGAGTTGGTGCACGAGCCCATGAACACGGCGTCGACGGCGATGTCCTTCATCGGCGTCCCGGCGGCGATGTCCATGTACTCGAGGGCTCGGGAGGCCGCGGCCTGGTCGTTCGGGTCGGTGAAGTCGGACGGCGACGGGACCGAGTCGGACAGCGAGACGCCCTGACCGGGGTTCGTCCCCCAGGTGACGAAGGGCTCGAGGGCGTCCGCGTCGATGAAGACCTCGGCGTCGAACACGGCGTCGTCGTCGGTCGCGAGGGTGTCCCAGTACGCGACGGCCTCGTCCCAGTCGGCGCCCGTCGGGGCGTGGTCGCGGCCCTGGACGTAGTCGTACGTGGTCTGGTCGGGGGCGACCATGCCCGCACGGGCACCGGCCTCGATCGACATGTTGCAGATCGTCATGCGGCCCTCCATGGAGAGCGCCCGGATCGCGGAGCCGCGGTACTCGAGCACGTAGCCCTGTCCGCCGCCGGTGCCGATCTGCGCGATGACCGCCAGGATGATGTCCTTGGCCGTGACGCCCGGGCGCAGCGTGCCCTCGACGGTCACCGCCATCGTCTTGAAGGGCTTGAGCGGCAGCGTCTGCGTGGCGAGGACGTGCTCGACCTCGCTCGTGCCGATGCCGAACGCCATGGCGCCGAAGGCCCCGTGCGTCGAGGTGTGCGAGTCCCCGCAGACGACCGTGATGCCGGGCATGGTCAGTCCGAGCTGCGGACCGACCACGTGCACGATCCCCTGCTCCTTGTCGCCCAGCGAGTGCAGGCGGACGCCGAACTCCTCGCAGTTGCGGCGGAGCGTCTCGATCTGCGTGCGGCTGGTCGGGTCCGCGATCGGCCGGTCGATGGCGAGCGTCGGGGTGTTGTGGTCCTCGGTGGCGATGGTGAGGTCCAGGCGTCGCACCGGACGACCGGCCTGCCGCAGGCCGTCGAAGGCCTGCGGGCTCGTCACCTCGTGCACCAGGTGGAGGTCGATGTAGAGGAGGTCCGGGTTGCCGTCCTCACCCTTGACGACGACGTGGTCGTCCCACACCTTCTCGGCGAGCGTCCTGCCCATGCCCGTGCCTCCTCATCCGCGTTCCGACCCCGCTGTCACGGCGTCGTCCGAGCATGGTAGCAGCTTGGTATACCAATCGCGACGACGCCCGGGAGGCCCGCCCCGCGGTCCCCGACACCCGTCGCGGTGAGAGGATGGCGGGGACATGACGACGCCCGCGCACTCGACCCGCACCACCAACCTCGAGGGCGCGGCCCGCGCCGCGATCGCCGGTGGGGTGCCGCTGGCACTCCTCATCGCGCTCGGCCTGCCGCAGTACGCCGCCTTCGCGGTGTTCGCCGGGTTCACGGCGATCTTCGGCGCGACCGAGCCCTACCGACAGCGCGCCGTGACGACCGGGGTCGCCGGCGCGATGCAGGTCGTGTGCATGGCGGCGGGCATCGCCGTCGCCCTCCTCGGCGCGCCGCTCTGGCTGCAGGGAGTCGGGCTCGTCGTCGTCATCGTCGGCGCGGTCGGCACACTGACGGCACTCCGGGCGATCCCGGCACAGCCGATCTTCCCGGTGTTCGCCTTCGTGGTGTCCGCGCTCGTGCCCGTGCGTCCGTCCGACCTGCCCCTCGTGGCGACGGTCATCCTCTGCGCGGTGGCCTGGGCGTGGCTCGTCGCGATGTCCGGCGCCGCGTTCCGGCTGGTCCTGCACCCGCACGCGCCGCACCGCTTCCGCCCGCTCGCGGACCGCAAGCACCGTTCCCTCGCGGTCCTCCGGACCTCGGCCCTCTGGGAGACGGTCGCGCTCAACGTCGTCGGCGCACTCGCTGCCGGTGCCCTCGCCGAGGCGCTGCCCGGCCTCGGGCACCCGTACTGGGCGGTCATCGCCGTCGTGTCGACGCTGCCCGCGCTCCGGCAGCGGCACACCGTCTCGCGCGCGGTCCAGCGCGTCGTGGGCACGGTCGGCGGCACGGTGATCGCGGTCGGGATCCTGCTGCTCGAGCCCTCGGCCTGGTGGATCGTCGTGATCGCGGTCGTCGGACAGTTCGGGGCCGAGGTCTTCGTCGCCCGGAACTACGCCGTCTGCCTGCTGTTCCTCACCCCGCTCGCCCTCGCGGTCTCGTGGCTCAGCGTGCCCGAAGCGCCGACGCTCCTCGCACTCGACCGGATCGGCCAGACCCTCCTCGGCGCGCTGGTGAGCCTCGTGCTCCTCGCCGTCGGGCGCGCGGTCGAGCGGCGGCGCGGTCGTCCGCTCGGCGCGACCAGCAGCATCCGGACCATCTGACGGACCGCGGTCGTCCCGACGGTCCCGTACCGGGCCTCCCGGGCGGCGCAGGGCAGGTCCGGCACGCCCGGCGCGTGCGGCACGATGGGCGCATGGACGACATCGCCACGCCCGGGACCTACACGCTGCTGCCCACCGCACCGCCGCTCGAGGACTACCTGCGCCTCCGACGCGACTCCGGCTTGACACCGGTGACGGCCGAACAGGGCGCGCCGGCGATCGACGGCGCGTGGTCGGCGTGTCACGTCGTCGACGAGAACGGGAGACCGGTCGCGATGGGCCGGGTCATCGGCGACGGCGGGTGGTACTTCCACGTCGTCGACATCGCCACCGACCCCGGGCACCAGCGTCGTGGGCTCGGACGGACCGTCGTCGAGTGGCTCGTCGCGGACGTGCGCGAGCGGGCCCCGGAGGGCGCCTACGTCTCGCTCATCGGGGACCCGCCCGGGCAGCGCCTCTACCGGTCACTCGGGTTCGAGGACGTGGCGCCGAGCCTCGGCATGGCGGTCGTCCTCGGCACGGACGGCTGAGCGCGGACCGCTGTCCGCGGTCGGCTGCTCGCCGTCCGCCGTGCTCAGCGCGGCTCGATGTTCCAGGCGTCGATGACGGGGCGGCCGTGCTCGTAGCCGAGGGTGCTGACCGTCGCCGTCCCGAGCTTGAGCACGGCACCGTCCTGCGGGGCGAGCCGGATCCAGGCCGCACCGAGGGCGCGGAGGACGTGGCCGTGGGCGACGACGATCGCGTCGTGTCCCTCGGCCAGGACGGGCCGCGCCCGGTTGATGACCCGTTCCACGCGGACCCGGACCTCGGCGGCGTTCTCGCCGGGGGTGTGACCGGCCGGGACCCCGTCGGTCCACAGGTCCCACGGACCGTGCCGCTGCACCTTGATCTGCGGCGTCGTGAGGCCCTCGTAGGCGCCGTAGTCCCACTCGTACAGGTCCTCGTCGAGGTCCGGGTCGACGCCGATGATGCGGGCGGTCTCGCGCGCACGTGTCAGCGGGCTGGACAGTGCCAACGCGAACTCGCGGTCGGCGAGGTACCGGGCGGCACGCTCCGCCTGGGCCTCCCCGTTCGCCGTGAGGGGGATGTCCGTGCGGCCGGTGTGCTGCCCGCTCTTCGACCACTCCGTCTCTCCGTGACGGACGAGGACGAGTTCGCCGGGGCGTTCCGAGGTCATGAGTTCCTTCCGAGCCAGAGGCCGAGCGCAGCAGCGCCGACCGAGACGACGAGCATGCCGAGGCCGTTGAGGACGGCGAGCCGGGTCTTGCCGGATCGGAGGAGCTGCACGGTCTCGACGCTCGCCGTCGAGAACGTCGTGTACCCACCCATCATGCCCGTCCCGAGCACGGTGACCATCGGGACGGCGATCGTCCCGGCTCCACCGAGCCCCGTGACGAGTCCGAGGACGAACGACCCGGTGACGTTGACGAGCATCGTGCCGAGCGGGAACCGCCGCACCCGCGCCTTCACCAGTCCGTCCAGGACGAACCGCAGTGCGGCTCCGACACCGCCGCCCGCCGCGACGAGCAGGAGTCCCACGGCCGTCACCGCGCCGGCCCCGTCCCCGGCCCCGCCGACGCCGTGGCACGCCGCCGGAGCCCGGCGGCGAGGGCGGTCCCGGCGACCACCGCGGCGAGGCCGAGCAGCACGGTCAGCAGCGCGGAGCCGGCGCCGGCTCCCCAGCGCCCGACGTCGATGAGCCGAGCGGTGTCGTCCGCCAGCGTGCTGTAGGTCGTGAAGCCGCCGAGCACCCCGGTCCCCACGAACAGCCGGACGGTCCGCCGACGTCCGACGTCGGGGCCGGACAGTGCGAGGTGCTCGAGCAGCAGACCGAGACCGAACGCCCCGGCGACGTTGATCGCGAGGATCGTCCAGCTGATGCCGTCGACGGGCGGCAGCACGGCGGCGAGCACGGCCCGGACCGCGGTGCCGAGTGCTCCACCGAGGGCGACCAACGCGATGAGTCCGGCGCGCAGGTGCGGCGGCCGTCCCGCCGGTCGTCCGTCCATCCGTCGTCTCCTGCCCACTCGCACCCCGGCTGCACCCGCTGCCGGGCGGGACGACGAAGGCCCCCACCCGGACGGGTGGGGGCCTTCGTGCTGGTGACCCCAGCGGGATTCGAACCCGCGTTACCGCCGTGAGAGGGCAGCGTACTAGGCCGCTATACGATGGGGCCGCGGCGATGTGTCGGTTCGGAGTGTGTCACTCGTGGTGACCCCAGCGGGATTCGAACCCGCGTTACCGCCGTGAGAGGGCGGCGTACTAGGCCACTGTACGATGGGGCCGTTCCGACAACTCGACAAGTATGGCACAGGGTGTGAGCGAGCGCCAAAACGAGCCCGTCCGTCCCGGTGTGTCGCCGGCCCGACCGGGGCATACGGTGGGTCGATGACGGTGCGCATCGGCCTGTCCGGCTGGCAGTACGACTCGTGGCGCGGCGACTTCTACCCGGAGGGCCTGGCGAAACGACGCTGGCTCGAGCACGTCGGTGAGCGGTTCCCGGCCGTCGAGGTCAACGGCTCCTTCTACTCGTTGCAGCGTCCGTCCCGGTACCGCGCCTGGCGGGCGGCCGTCCCGGAGGGCTTCCGGTTCGCACTCAAGGGCGGCCGCTACCTCACACACATGCTGCGGCTCCGGAACGTGGACACCGCGCTGGCGAACTTCTTCGCCTCCGGTCCGCTCGAGCTCGGTCCGGCCCTCGGTCCGGTGCTCTGGCAGCTGCCCGAGCAGGTCGTGCCCACGCCGGAGGTCCTCGACGCGTTCCTGGCGGCCCTGCCCCGCTCGCACGGTGACGCCGCCACGCTCGCCACCGGGCACGACGCCAAGGTCGCCGAGCCCGCCACGACGACGGAGCACGCCAGGCTGCGGATCGACCACGCGCTCGAGGTCCGGTCGCCGGACGCCGTCACGCCCGAGCACCTCGCGGTGCTCCGCCGGCACCGGGTCGCGCTCGTGGACTCACACGCCGGGGACTTCCCCCGGTTCGTCCACGACACGGACGCGCCCCTGGCGTACCTCCGTCTGCACGGAGCGCCGCACACGTACCACGACGGCTACGCACCGGAGGCCCTGGCGGACTGGGCCAGCACCGTCCGCCGTCACGACGAGGCGGGCCGTGACGTGTGGGTCTTCTTCGACAACGACGCGGAACGGCACGCCCCCTGGGACGCACTCGGCCTCGCCCGGCTCGTCGGCCGCCCTCAGACCCGGAGCGACTCCCCCGGCGCCAGCGGGACGACCTCGCCCGCGGGTTCGACGACCTGACGGACCCGGTCGGTGTGCCCGGCGAGCCCGATGTCCGAGAGCGTGGCCTCGTGGATCGGGACGGCGCGTCGCGGTGCCACCGCTGCCAGGTGGTCCATGAGCTCACCGATCTTGAGCCACGGTGCGCCGACGGGCGTCGCGAAGAGCTCCACCGGCACGCCCGGGTCGATGTAGGCGTCGCCCGGGTGGAACAGCACCCCGTTGACGAACACCCCGGTGTTGTCGACCACCGGGACGGACGAGTGGATGAGCTGGTGTCGCGTCCCGTGGAAGGTGAGGGAGAACGGCCCGACGGTCCGGGCCTCCCCCGCGGTCACGACGTCCACGGCGACGACCGCGGCCAACGCCGTGGCGACACCGGCCGGGCCGAACACGGGGATGCCCGGGTTGCGCTCGAGGATGCCGGCCACCTGCTCGGCGGTGCCGTGGTCCGGGTGCTCGTGGGTGACGACGACGGCGACCACGCCCGGCACCTCGACGGGGCGGGTGAAGGCGCCGGGGTCGATGACCAGACGGGCGCCGTCCTCCTCGACGACGAGGCAGGCGTGCTCGAGCTTCGTGACCAACATGGCGACGAGCGTACGCCGCCCTGCACGCGCAGGGTCCGGCCTGTCGCCGGGCCGACGGACTCCCGGCTCCCCGCGTCACCGGTTGTTCCGCGGACGCCCGGCCTGGTCCCTACCGGGCGTCCGGCGGCAGGGTCTCCTGGGCGGCGTGTGCAGCCTGGGCGTGCTCGGCGTCTGCGATGAAGCGTTCCGCACCGTCGCGGGGCATGGCGGACTGTCCGCCGCAGTACGAGCACTGGAGCACGTAGCGGCCGTGTCCGAAGGGGAAGACCGGCACGAAGAAGAGCGTGAACCAGGTGCGGAGGCGGTGCAGGCGCTGTGCGGCGGTCGATCCGCAGAGGGCACAGGCGAAGAAGAGGACGCCGGCGAGGGCGCTCCTGGTGCGGCTGCCGAAGATGATCATGACGTCCCCTGTCGGTGGTCGGTCGCCGGACGCCTCCGACGACGTCGTCGGCGTCCGGGCGTGGCGCGTGCTGTTCCGCCCATGATGGGCCGGTCGTGGTGTGGACGGGCGCATCGAACACGCAGCCGAGCCCGGGAACGACGAAGGCCCCCGGTTTCCCGGGGGCCTTCGATCACGTTGCTGGCTGGGGTACCTGGACTCGAACCAAGAACGACGGTACCAGAAACCGCTGTGTTGCCAATTACACCATACCCCATCGGACCCTGCGGTCCTGCGCCCCGTTGTCCGGGGCACGATCAACTACTGTACAGCATCCCGGAGGTCTTCGAGACCACCCACCAGGTCGCGGTGCACCGCAGCGGCCGTCGACGCCCCGTGACCGGCCGCGACGATGAGCTGTTCCGGTCCCGGCGGCGTGATGTCTCCCACCGCGTACAGCCCGGGTGCGCCGGTCCGACCGAGCCGGTCCACCCGCACCAGGCCCTGCTCGTCCCGGTCGAGGTCGGCGTCGACCCAGTCGAGGTCCGCGTGCCACACCGGGCGGACGAAGGCGCCCGAGCGCGGTTCGACGTGCCCGTCCGCGAGCCGCACACCCGTCATCCCGTCGCGGTCGCCCTCGAGGTCGGCCAGCGGTCGGTCGTCGACACGGATGCCCGCGCGTTCGAGTCGCGTGCGACCCTCGCCGGTCACGGGCGCCACACCGTTCGTGTACACCACCAGGTCGTCCGTCCACGCGCCGACGAGCAGCGCGCGGTCGACGACGTCGTCCGTCTCACAGATGAAGGCCAGCGGTTGCCCGGCCTTGTCGTAGGCGTCGCACTCCACACAGCTGTGCACGTCGGTGCCGTAGAACGCGCGGAGTGACGGCAGCGCGGGGAACGCCTCACGGAGACCCGTGGCGAGGACGACCGCCCGCGCAGCGGCGTCCACGTCCGTCCCCCGCCAGCTGCCGTGCACCCGCCACACGTCACCGTCGCGCCCGAGCCGGTCGACGACGGCCTGCGTGACCGTGGCCTCCGGGTACCCGGCGACCTCCTCGCGACCGAGCCGCCGGAGCTCGAGGGGCGAGATGCCGTCCCGTGTGATGAACCCGTGCGATCGGAGGGTCGCCGCGTTCCGGGGCCGGTTCGCGTCGACGAGCAGGACGGTCCGCTTGGCCCGCACCAGGTTCAGCGCGGCGCTGAGCCCCGCGGGACCCGCGCCGACCACGACGACGTCGTACACGGCCGTCAGCGGGCCGCGAGGGAGCGCAGTCGCGCGAGCGTCGACGCCTTGCCGAGGATCTCCATCGACTCGAAGAGCGGCGGGCTGATCCGTCGCCCGGACACCGCGACGCGCAGCGGACCGAAGGCGACACGGGGCTTGAGCCCGAGTCCGTCGATCAACGCCCCACGCAGCGCCTGCTCGATCGCCGTGGTCTCCCAACTCTCGAGCGCGTCGAGCGCCTCGATGCCGGCCTGCAGGACGGGCACGGGGTCGCCCTTGAGCGAGGCGAGGGCGTCGTCCTCCACCACGAGGTCCGCGTCCGACGTGAACAGGAAGCCGAGCATCGCAGGCGCCTCGCTCAGCAGCTGCATGCGCTCCTGCACGAGCGGTGCCGCGAGGGCGAGGACACGCTCCTGCTCCGGTGTCGCCGGCTCGTCGAGGTACGCGGTCAGGTACGGCTTGAGACGCTCGCGGAAGTCCGCCGCGTCGAGCAGACGGATGTGGTCGCCGTTGATCGACTCGGCCTTCTTGTGGTCGAACCGTGCCGGGTTCGGGTTCACGTCGGTGACCTCGAACGCGGCGGTCATCTCGTCGACGGAGAACACGTCACGGTCGGGACCGATCGACCAGCCGAGCAGCGCGAGGTAGTTGACGAGCCCCTCCGGCACCATCCCGTTCGACCGGTGGTGGAACAGGTTCGACTCCGGGTCCCGCTTCGAGAGCTTCTTGTTGCCCTCACCCATGACGTAGGGCAGGTGCCCGAACTGCGGGATGAAGTCGGCCATCCCGATCTCGTGGAGCGCCTCGTAGAGTGCGATCTGCCGCGGCGTCGAGGACAGCAGGTCCTCCCCGCGGAGGACGTGGGTGATCCCCATCAGCGCGTCGTCGAGCGGGTTCGTGAACGTGTACAGCGGCTTGCCGTTCGGCCGGACCACGACGAAGTCCGGGAACGAGCCCTGCGGGAAGGTGATGTCGCCACGCACCAGGTCCTGGAAGCCCAGGTCACGGTCGGGCACACGCAGACGCAGCGCCGGCTCCCGGCCCTCGTCGCGGAAGGCCTGACGCTCGGCGTCGCTGAGGTCGCGCTCGTGGTTGTCGTAGCCCTGCTTCGGGTCCCGCCCGTTCGCCCGGTTCCGCGCTTCCATCTCCTCGGGCGTCACGAAGGACTCGTACACGTGGCCGGCGTCCTTGAGCCGCGCGATCGCGTCGACGTAGACGTCCGTGCGCTCCGACTGCCGGTACGGGCCGTGGGGGCCACCGACCTCGACGCCCTCGTCCCAGTCGAGCCGCAACCAGCGGAGCGCCTCGATGATCTGACCGTACGACTCCTCGCTGTCCCGAGCGGCGTCGGTGTCCTCGATGCGGAACACGAGCTTGCCGCCCGTGTGCCGCGCGTACGCCCAGTTGAACAGGGCGGTACGGACGAGGCCGACGTGCGGCGTTCCGGTGGGCGACGGGCAGAACCGGACGCGGACGTCGGAACCGGTGGCTGAGGAGAATGGCGCTGTCATGACGCCGTCGATCCTACCGTGGCGCTCCCCTGCCGATCGGTGTCGGGGGCGACGCCCCTGCGTCGAGGATGCGGCTGGGGACGCGAAAGAGCCCCTGACCGGGGTGAGCATTACTACTCACCCGGTCAGGGGCTCGATCGTTCTGTGAAAAGAAGTCCGGCGGCGTCCTACTCTCCCACAAGGTCCCCCTTGCAGTACCATCGGCGCTGAGAGGCTTAGCTTCCGGGTTCGGAATGTGACCGGGCGTTTCCCTCTCGCTA
>NZ_QKTK01000022.1:0-45555 GCF_003234475.1 Curtobacterium sp. MCBD17_008
CGCGGGTCTTCGGACCACCACGGTCGCTGACGTGACCACCTGCCTGGAGGCGCGGTGCGGGTCGGGCCGGCACCGCGCCTCCAGGCAGGTGGTCACGTCAGCGACCGTGGTGGTCCGAAGACCCGCGGGTCAGCCGGTGACGGCCTTCACGCCGTCGGCGTACTGCTGCCCGAGTTCCTCGTTGACCTGCTTGGGCGAGCTGCTGCCGTTCAGGACGCTCTGCAGACCGGCGTTCAACTGGTCGTAGAAGGTCGAGGTGGGCCAGTCGGGGTAGAACGCCAGACCGTCACGCTCGGTGAGCGTGTTGAAGTTGGCGATGAGTTCCTTGCTCTTCTCGTCCGTGATGTCGGACTCGGTCGCCGCGACCGGGACGCCACCGTTGTTGCCGATGATCGCCTGCATCTCCGGACGGAGCGTGATGTCGATGAACTCCTCGGCGAGCGTCTTGTTCTTCGCCTTGGTCGGGACGACCCAGAGGTTGCCCGACGAGCCGGGCGACATCTCTGCGCCGGGGTAGAGGAACGTGCCCCAGTCCTGCTTCATCTCGGTGCCGAAGCGGCCGTACCACCACGAGCCGGAGAAGAACATCGGGTACTTGCCGCTGATGAAGGCGGTGCCCGCGTCCTCCGCCTTCATGCCGGTGGCGTCGGCGGAGATGTAGCCCTTGTCGGTCCAGTCCTTGATCGTCTTCGTGGCGTAGCTGATCTGCTCGTCCGAGAAGTCGACGGGGTTCTTGTACAGCTGGTAGTCGTCGACCCAGTCCCGGTCGGCCTTGGTCAGCGCGAGCTGGTACCAGAGCTGGCCGAGCGGGTACTCCGCCGCGGACTCGGCGAGCGGCGTGACGCCCTTCGACTCGAAGGTCGCCATGGCCTTCTCGAGGTCGGCCTCGGTCTTCGGGACCTCGACGCCGTACTCCTCGAAGAGCTCCTTGTTGTAGTAGAACTCGACGTACTCGCCGTAGTCGGGCACGCCGTACCAGGAGCCCGAGCCCATCACGCCCTTCTCGTCGTACCGGGCCGTGGTCTGCAACGACTTCGCGAGCTTGTCGTCCCAGCCGTACTTCTCCACGGCGTCGTCGAGCGGGCTGAGCAGGCCCTGGCTGGCGAGCAGGCCAGCCGTGGCGTTGCCCTTGTTGTACTCGATCAGGTCCGGGGCCTGGTCGGAGTTGAGCGACTGGCTGGCCGTCTTCCGGATCTGCTCGAAGCTCTTCTCCTGGAACTCGACCTTCGCGCCGGTCTCCTTCTCGAAGACCTTGATCGACTCCTTCCAGGCCTTGCCCATGGCGGAGTCCTCGGACTCGAAGTGCCAGAGCTTCAGGGTCTTGCCGTCCTCGTTGCTGCGGTCGTCGGCGCTCCCGCCGGCGGAACAGCCGGTGAGGACGACGGCGGTCGCGGCGAGCCCGGCGAGTGCGCCGAGCAGGCGTGACTTCTTCATGTCGCTACTTCCTTGTAGGGGGATGGGGCTGGTTCGGTTGTCGAAGCGCTTCGACGACGGACCGTCGAGAGCGCCCTTGAGCGGTGCCGGTCAGTGCACCGGTCGGATGGACCCGCGGTCGATGAACCGCGGTCGGAGGAGCGTGACGCCCGGTTCACGGGCACCGTCGACCTGACGGACGGCGCCCTCCACGGCACCGCGACACATCTCCTCGAGCGGGAGGGGGATGGTGGACAGGGGGACCTCGAGCACGTCGGTGTCGTAGCTCGCGCACGCGGCGAGGACGGAGACGTCCTCCGGGACGCGGACGCCCCGGGACACGAGGTGGGCGAGGACGGCCTCGACGACGGGCTCGTTGCAGTGGAACACGAGCGCCGTCATGTCCGGCAGACCGGCGAGCAGCTCGTCCGCCGCACGGCGCTGGTCGGCGCGGTCGAGGGACGGGTAGAGCGCCAGCGTGGCGATGCCGGCGGCGCGGCACTCGTCCTCGAAGGCGTCGGCGAAGCGGCGGATGAAGCCGGTGTGCCGTTCGACGTACGTGGCCGGGTGCCCGATGACCCCGATGCTGCGGTGCCCGGCGGCAGCCAGCTGCCGGACGGATGCCCGTCCGGCCTCGGCGAAGTCCAGGTCGATGCAGGTCAGGCCCGTGGTGTCACCCGGGACGCCGACGAACGCGGCCGCGGCACCGGAACGGCGCACGACCTCGGCCCGCTCGTCGTCCGTGGAGACGCCGAGCACGACGACCCCGTCGACCAGCGAGCTGTCCACCACGCGGCGGATGCCGGTGACCTCGTCGTCGCGGGCGAGCAGGAGCACGTCGTCGTCGTGCGCCCGAGCAGCCTCGACGACCGCTGTGACGAAGCGCATGTGCGTCGGCAGGTGCGCGTCCTCCCGGATCGGGGCGGACAGCGCGAGGATGTTCGTGCGGGCCCCGGCGAGCATCCGGGCGCCGGCGTTCGGACGGTAGTCGAGCTCGGCGACGGCCTGGTCGATGCGGGCCCGGGTCGTGGCGGAGATCGCGCGCTTGCCGGAGAGGGCGTAGGAAACGGTCGAGATCGACACGCCTGCGGCCTTCGCCACCTCGTGGATCGTCACCATCTGCGCACCTCCTCGTGCCGGTCGTCGTCGGGCGCGGGCCGCCGGTGAAGGTCCGGTGAAGCGCTTCGACGGCTCACGACGGTGACGCTAACAGCGTCGAAGCGCTTCGCGCAAGCATCCGTCGGCCCCGCGGACGAATGGAGCGCGCCACGGGGCCGCGGACTCGTGGGCTGCGTGCTCCTGCCGCCCGCGCCGTATCCTGACTGCGTGCTCGCCGCCGCTGGGGAGGCCCCGAGCTCGGGTGACCCCGACCCGTTCGTCGGCCTGCCGCCACGGAGGGAACTGCCATGAGCATGGAGAGCGCGGCCTGGAGCTCGCTGTACAAGATCTCGACCGCCAAGAACGGCGAACACGGCTTCTCGCGTGAGTCGGTGCGGCGGATCCTGACGTTCGCCGTGCCCTACCGGGCCAAGCTCGTCGTCTTCATCGCCCTCTCCGTCGTGGGAGCCGTGCTCGCGGTGGCGACGCCGGTGCTCGCCGGCCGGGTGGTCGACGTCATCGTGGCCCGGGGCGCGGTCGCCACGATCGTCTGGCTCGCCGTCGTCATCGCGCTCGTGGCGGTGGGCGACGCCGTCGTGTCACTCGTGACGCGCTGGTACTCGGCGCGGATCGGCGAAGGCGTGATCCTGGACCTGAGGACCGCCGTCTTCGACCACGTGCAGAAGATGCCGATCGCGTTCTTCACGCGCACCCGCACCGGCGCCCTCGTGAGTCGCCTGAACAACGACGTGATCGGCGCGCAGCAGGCCTTCAGCGGCACGCTCTCCGGCGTGGTCACGAACCTCGTGGCAC
This sequence comes from Curtobacterium sp. MCBD17_008, assembly GCF_003234475.1. Taxonomy (NCBI): domain Bacteria; kingdom Bacillati; phylum Actinomycetota; class Actinomycetes; order Micrococcales; family Microbacteriaceae; genus Curtobacterium; species Curtobacterium sp. MCBD17_008. The sequence goes on from NZ_QKTK01000022.1 coordinate 3,325, forward strand.
TGGTCCTCACCCTGTCCGTCATGCTCAGCACGTCCTGGCTCGTGACGGTGCTCGCGGTGGTCATGCTCCCGGTCTTCCTGATCCCCGCGCGCCGCATGGGCAGCCGCCTGGCCGCGTTGCGCCGGGAGGCCGCCGACCACAACTCCGCGATGAGCACGCAGATGACCGAGCGGTTCTCGGCACCCGGGGCCACGCTCGTCAAGCTGTTCGGCCGCCCCGACGAGGAGTCCGAGGAGTTCCGCGTGCGCGCCGCCCGTGTCCGCGACATCGGGGTCCGGACCGCGATGCTGCAGTTCGTCTTCGTCACCGCGCTGACGCTCGTGTCCGCCCTCGCCCTCGCCCTCGTGTACGGGCTCGGTGGCTTCCTGGCGCTCGCCGGCCAGCTCGACACCGGCGCGGTGGTCACCCTGGCGCTCCTCCTCACCCGTCTGTACGTGCCGCTGACCAGCCTCGCGAACGCTCGGGTCGAGATCATGAGCGCGGTGGTGAGCTTCGAGCGGGTCTTCGAGGTCCTCGACCTCGAACCGCTCATCCGCGAGCAGCCCGACGCGGTCACCGTCCCCGACGGTCCCGTGGCCGTGGAGTTCGACGACGTCCACTTCGCCTACCCGTCCGCCGACAAGGTGTCCCTCGCCTCCCTCGAGGAGGTCTCCACGCTGGACACCCGTGGCGGCGAGGAGGTGCTGCACGGCGTGTCCTTCCGGATCGAGCCCGGACAGACCGTCGCCCTCGTCGGGACCTCCGGTGCCGGCAAGTCCACGATCGCGCAGCTCCTCGCGCGCCTGTACGACGTCGACAGCGGCGCCGTCCGGCTGGGCGGGACCGACGTCCGCGACGTCACGTTCGCCTCCATGCGGCACACCCTGGGCATGGTGACCCAGGACGGCCACCTCTTCCACGAGACCATCGGCGCCAACCTGCGTCTGGCGCGGCCGGAGGCGTCCGACGACGAGGTGTGGGACGCCGTCCGCCGAGCGCGGCTCGAGCCGCTCATCCGGTCCCTGCCGGACCAGCTGGACACCATGGTGGGCGAGCGTGGGTACCGGCTGTCCGGGGGTGAGCGCCAGCGGATGACCATCGCCAGGCTCCTGCTCGCCCGACCGCGCGTCGTGATCCTCGACGAGGCGACGGCCGCGCTGGACTCCACGTCCGAGGCCGCGGTGCAGGCTGCGCTCAGCGAGGCGCTCGAGGGGCGGACGGCGATGGTCATCGCCCACCGCCTCTCCACCATCCGCAGCGCCGACATGATCCTCGTCGTCGAGGACGGCTCCGTCGTGGAGCGCGGGACGCACGAGGAACTGCTGGCGGCGCGTGGGCGGTACGAGGAGCTGCACCGGACCCAGTTCGCGGTGCAGGAGGACGTCGCGGCGGAACCGCAGGCGGCGAACCCGACCTGATCGCCGTCCGTCCGCCGCGCTACCTGAGTGGGACCGGTGCCGGCCGGGAGGCCCGGCTCGCGACGTCGACGACCGCGTGCGTCCGCCCCGCGGTCGCGATGGACTCCATGACGTCGAGCACGTGGAACGCCAGCGCACCGGAGGCCCGGTGCTCCTCCCCCGACGCGATCGCCCGCGCCATGTCCGCCAGGCCCACACCGCGACCGGCGTCCCGGTGGCCCGCGAGTTCCGGAAGCTCCCGGAACGTCCGGTCCTCGGCCGTGGCGATCCTGGTCGGGTCCGAGAACCGGTTCGGGTCGGCGACCGACAGCGAGCCGGCGGTGCCGTGCACCTCGAACAGCGGCGCCTCGGTCGCCCAGACCTCGAACGACACCGTCATCGTGGAGACGACCCCGCACTCGTGCTCCAGGACCGCGACGACGTGGGTGTCGACGTCGACCGGCAGGACCCGGCCGGCGTCCGGGCCGGTGGCGACCGTGCGCTCCCGGGTCGACCGGGTCGTGCTGCCGCTGACGCGGACCACGGAGCCGAAGAACGTGACGAGGCTCGTCAGGTAGTACGGGCCCATGTCGAGCAGCGGGCCGCCGCCGGGCTGGTAGTAGAAGCCGGGTGCGGGGTGCCAGAGCTCGTGGCCGGGCGCGCTCCACGACACCGCCACCCCGACCGGTGTGCCGATGCGCCCCTCGTCGAGCGCGGCACGGGCGGTCTGCACGCCGGTGCCGAGGACGGTGTCCGGCGCGCTGCCGACCCGCAGGCCTGCGGCCTCGGCGGCGGCCAGGACGGGAGCGGCCTCGGCGGTGCTCAGCGCCAGGGGCTTCTCCCCGTAGACGTGCTTGCCCGCGGCGAGCGCCCGGAGCGCCACGTCGGCGTGCGCGGCGGGGATCGTCAGGTTGAGGACGACGTCGACGCCGTCGGACGCGAACAGCTCGTCGACCCCGAGCGCCTGCACGCCCTGTTCGGCGGCGACAGCTGCTGCCCGCTCGGCGTCGAGGTCGGCGACCGCGGTGAGCCGGAGGTCGGGCAGGGACGGGAACTGCTCGAGGTACTGCTTGCTGATGGTGCCGACGCCGACCATGCCGACGCGCAGGGGGGCGGCGCTCATCGGGCGGCCCACAGCAGACCGCGCTCGATGATCGTGCGGACCGGCTGCGACTCGACGATCTCGATGCGGTGCCCGGGTGCCGAGACGAAGACCCGCCCCTTCCCCCACTGCCGTGTCCAGATGGCCGGTGAGGTCACCGGACGGTTCCAGGCGTCCCAACTCCGGGCCTCCTGGGTGGTGGTCGCGAGGACGTCGTCGTACTCGTCGCTGAGCACCCAGTACTGCTCGCTGACCAGGTCGAAGTCGTCGATGCCCTGCGTGATCGGGTGCTCGCGACCGAGGTCGGTGATGTGCACGGTGTACGGGATGTAGTTGTCCGACTGCTCACCCACCCGCTCGGACGGGTGCTTGCCCGCGTGGTGGGCGAACTGGCCGCCGATCATGTGGAGGTAGTCGGCGTTCGCCCGGTACGAGTCCGCGATGCCGCCGTGCCACCCCGCCATGCCGGTGCCGGCGAGGACCGCCCGCTGCAGACCGGCGAACTCCTCGTCGGCGATCGTCGACATCGTGTTCACCTGCACGACCAGGTCGGTGGCGTCCATGACCGCCTGGTCGGCGTACACCGCGGTGCCCTCCTCGACACGGACGTCGAAGCCGTTGTCGCGGAGGAACGGGATGAACAGCTCGGTGGTCTCGACGGGCATGTGCCCGTCCCAGCCGCCGCGGACGACGAGTGCCTGGCGTTGCACGTTGGGTGCTCCTTGCGGATCGGGGGAAGGGTCGGTCATCGGGTGGGGGCGGGTCATCGGGCCGTGACGGCGGTCCACGCACTGCCGTCGGCGGCGCTCCGCTGCACGGCATCGAGGACGTCCTGCACGTGCAGCCCGACGGCGAAGGACGGCTCGGGCTGCTGCCCGGTGGTGATCGCGGTCACGAAGTCGACGACCTCGTGCACGAAGGTGTGCTCGTACCCGATCGTGTGTCCGGTCGGCCACCAGTTCGCCATGTACGGGTGCTCGGGCTCGGTGACGAGCACCCGCCGGAAGCCCTGCTCCCCGGCGGGTGCGGTGGCGTCGTACACGCGGAGCTCGTTCATCGCCTCGAGGTCGAACACGATCGCGCCCGTGGACCCGCTGATCTCGATCGTCAGGCCGTTCTTCCGCCCCGTCGCGTACCGGGTGGCCTCGAACGAGGCGACGGTCCCGCCCGGCCGCGCCGCGCCTCCGGTCAGTCGGCCGAGGAACCAGGCGGCGTCGTCGACGGTGACCTGTCCGCGCTCCTCGGAGGCGGTGCCGGACAGTCCGACGCCGTCCGCGAGCAGCGGTCGCTCGTGCACGAAGGTCTCGAGCGTGCCGCTCACGGAGCCGAGCCGGGCACCGGTGATGTGTTCGACCAGGTCCACGGCGTGCGCGCCGATGTCCCCGAGCGAGCCGGACCCGGCGAGCGCGGCGTCCAACCGCCACGTCATCGGCCCGTCCGCGTCGGTGAGCCAGTCCTGCAGGTACAGCGCCCGCGCCTGACGGACCTCGCCGATCCGGCCGGCCTGCACGAGCCGGCGGGCGAACGCGAGCGCGGGGACCCGGCGGTAGCTGAAGCCGACCATCGAGCGCACCCCGCGTCCCGCGGCCGACTCCGCGGCGGCGACCATGGCCTCCGCCTCGGCGACGGTGTTGGCGAGGGGCTTCTCGCACAGGACGTGCTTGCCGGCCTCGAGGGCCGCGATCGCGACCTCGACGTGCGACGACCCGGGCGAGCAAACGTCGACGACGTCGATGTCCGGGTCCTCGACCACGCGCCGCCAGTCCGTCTCCGCGCGCTGCCAGCCGAAGCGGGCACGGGCGGCCTCGGTGCGTTCCGGGTCGCGCCCGACGACGACCGTCATCTCGGGCTCGCGGTCGAGCGGGAAGAACCGCGGCGCGACCCGCCACGCCTGCGAGTGCGCGGCCCCCATGAAGCCGTGGCCGATCATCGCGACCCGCAACCGGTCGTCCGTCATCGCATGCTCCCTCGCATCGTGCGTCCGCCGTCGACGCTAGGGACCGGCGGGTGCGCGGGACAAGCCGGACGGGAGGATCGGAAAACTTTCGTGGGCGGGTCACGCGGCACGTGGTCGCGCGGAGGTCATCCCGGAGGAGCACGCCGGTCCTCCGCTGCGCCGATCCCGGCGGCCCTCCCCGACCGGTTGGATCGGTGCAACGACGAAAGGCACACCGTGTCCCGAACCCCCACCAAGCCCCTCACGATCGCCGCGCTCGCCCTCTGCGTGGTCTCCCTGACCGGGTGTTCCGCTCTGAGCGACACGCTCCACGACGAGGTCACCGGTCATGCGGAGACCCGCGCGGACCTGACGAACGCCCCGGAGTGGATGCCGTCGGACGCGACGGACATCACCTCGGTCACCGGGACGGGCGCGGAGGACGCGTCGGAGGCGCCGAAGACGATCGTGTTCACCAGTCCGGCCGGCGTGGCCGCGGACGGCTGCGACACCGTGCCGAGGAAGTCGGCTCCGGTCATGACCGTCCCCGAGGCCCCGGACGTGTACGCCGCGGACACCGTCGTCCGGTGCGGGGACTGGTCCCTGGCGGCGAAGGGGCACCGCTGGGTCGCCTGGACGCCGAACACGGGCGACGGCGCGTCCTGACCATGTCCCGTCATCGCGGCCGACCGGCTCGTCGTCGGCCCCCCAGTTGGATGCGCGTCCGCGTCGAGAGCCGCTCGACGGTGGCGGTCGCCGCCCTGTCCGCCGGACTCGGAGCCCTCGTGGTGACCGGTTCCGAGGCGGCGCAACGGATCGTCGAACTCGGACGGCGCACCGGCGAGAGCGCGACGGTCGCGGCGATCCTGCCGGTCGTGGCATGGGTGTTCATCGCGATCGCGCTGTACGTCAGCGCCGTCGTCGCGTCGAACACCTGCGCGACGGTGATCGCCGGTCAGACCCGCTCCCTGGCCCTGCAGCGTGTCCTCGGCGCCACCGGCGTCAAGCTCCGGCGGCAGGTCACGGGCGTCGGCCTCACCTGCGGCGTCCTCGGCGCCCTCGTCGGGGTCGTCGCGGGCACGGTCGTCGCCAACGGCGTGCTCGCCCTCGCGGCGGCCACGTCGGTGCTCCCGCCGCTCGGGTGGTTCCTGCCGCCGGCGTCTGGACCGATCGCCGCGCTCGTCGCAGCCATCACGACGATCGCGTTCCGCATCGGCTCCCGCGACGTCCTCACGATCCCACCGCTGCGGGCGCTCGACGCCGCCGTCGAACCCCTGCCCGGCGAGGCACCCACCAGGACCCGGAGTGTCGTGGCGGTCGTGTTCTTCCTGGCCGGTGCCGCGGGCATCGGTGTGGCGTTCGTGCTCGGTGCCACGACCGTCGGTGCGCTCCTGCTCGCGGTGACGAGCGGGGCCCTGTCGTTCACCGGGGTCGTCATCGCGTCCCCGGTGCTCCTGCCGGCCGTCCTCCGCCTCGCCGTGTCGGCGACCGCGCACAGCGTCATCGCGTCGATGGCCGCCCGGAACTCGCTCCGGGCCCCGAGACGCACGGCCCGAGCGACGGTCGGCCTCGTCATCGCGGTGACGCTCATGTCGACCTTCTCGGTCGGGTTCGCCACCTACGCCACCATGCTGCAGCGCCAGGCAGCCGGTGATCCGGTCTACTACCGCGACATCCAGACCCAGTTCGACCAGCTCGCGGTCATGTTCGCGGGACTCGTCGGTGCCGCGGGGATCATCGCGGCCGCCGGGGTGGTCGCCGTGACGGCACTGACGATCGCGCAGCGCAGCCGGGAACTCGGGCTCCTCCGGGTGGTCGGTGCGACGGCGCGACAGATCCGGTCGCTCGTCCTCGTCGAGACCGCCATGACGATCGCCATCGCCGTCGTGCTCGGGGTCGCCCTGGGCACGGCGTACGGGTGGGCCGGCGCCTACACGCTGCTCGGGGCGACGAACGGTGCGGTGCTCGTCGGGCCGACGGTGCCCGCGTGGCTCCTCGTCGTCGTGGTCTCCGGCGCGGTGTGCACCGGTCTCGCGGCTGCGCTCGGGCCTGCCGCCCAGGCCGTGCGGGGCACACCGGTCGCCGCGCTCCGCGGGTGAAGCGACGCCGGTTCGGGCGGTTCCCGACGGGGCGTCAATCGCGGGTCGCGACGATCGTGTACGTCGTCGGGATGCGGTCGCGGTCCCGCTCGGGCCACGCCCACGATCCGTCGCCGGTCTCCTCCATGCGGGAGCTGAAACGCCACGGCAGGGTCCGGCCCTCGTCGAGTCGACGGAGCCGGAGTCCTGCGCCGAGCAGGGCGTTCACGATCTCGGACAGCGGGTGCGGCCACTCGTACGTGCGGGGCTGCGACACGGTCCCGTCGCCGGCGTAGGTGGTCGCGTCCTCCCACTGCTGGGCGGTCCCGTCCGGGAAGTACCGGTGGCGGGTGACGAGCTCGTCGGCGTCCTCGTCCAGGGCGTACAGCGCCGGGTGGCCGTCGCGGATGAAGAACACCCCGCCGGGTCGCAGGAGTGCGGCCACCTGGGCGGCCCACCGGTCCAGGTCGGCCAGCCAGCAGATCGTGCCGATGCTCGTGTAGACGACGTCGAAGTCACCGGTCACCGCGGCTCGGGCGTCGAGGACGTCGGACTCGACCCACGTGACGTCGACCCCGGACCGCTCGGCCAGCGCCGCCGCCGACACGAGCGCCGGGTGCGAGAAGTCGACGCCGGTCACGCGCGCTCCCTCCCGCGCGAGCGAGACGGTGTCGGTGCCGATGTGGCACTGCAGGTGGCAGACGTCCAGGCCGTCGAGGGACCGGCCGGGGAGCCAGGGCGTGAGCGCCGGCAGGTCCTCGCGGACGACGTCCGACCGGTGGGCCGGGTCGGCGAAGGCGTCGCGCGCGTAGGCGCCCTCGTGGATCGGCACCCGGTCGTCCCAGTTCGCGCGGTTCGTGTCGCGGGCGTGCTCCCAGTCGACGTCGACGTGGTCCATGCTCATGCGCCCGACCCTACCGAGCAGGGCGGTCGCTCTCGACGGGCCTCCGGACCGGGTCGGACGCCATCCGTGACGGAACGCCCTCCGAACACGTCATGAGGAGAGAGCCGGGCGACGGACCCGGACGACTGGAGGACATCGATGGCCGACCCGATCCCGACCGAGGACCGCTGCCCGAGCGTGTTCGACCGGTGGCGCTGTGGGCTCCCGCAGGGCCACGGCGGACTGCACGCGTGGACGGACGCACGCGGTCGGACGACCTGGAACGACACCGCTCAGGGCCGCCGGCTGCCGGACCTGTGAGCACCGGACGCGGCTCCCGCGGTGCCGCGTCGACCGGTCACCCCACCTGCGCGGCCCGCGCCGGCCGTCAGCGTCGGACGGGAGGCGCGTCCCGCGTCCCGGGACCGGGTGCGGCCGTGGAGTCGCGCACCACGAGCGCCGTCGCGAGTTCGACCCGGACCGGCCCGTCGTCGAGGTCCCCCACCGGCTCGGTCGCGCCCCCCGCGTGCTGGCGGAGCGCCATCCGTGTCGCCCGCTGGGCCATCTCCTGCAGTGGCTGCCGGATCGTCGTCAACGCCGGACGTGCCCACCGTGCCGGTGCCACGTCGTCGAACCCGACGACCGACAGGTCCTCGGGCACCCGCAGGCCGGACGCCCGAGCGGCGTCGAGCACGCCGAGGGCCTGCAGGTCGTTGCCCGTCACGATCGCGGTCGGTCGGGGCGCCGTCGCGAGGAGCACACGGGCTGCGCGCTCGCCGTCCGCGCGGCTGAAGTCGGCGACGACGACGTGCCCGGCCGCCCCGTCGTCGACCGCAGCCGTCCCGGCGGAGGTGGTCCGGGCCTCCCGTCCGGCCGCGGCGAGCGCCGCGCGGTGACCGGCCAACCGGTCCGCGGCGCAGCGCATGTCGAGGGGCCCGGCGATCGCGGCGATCCTGCGGTGCCCGAGGTCGAGCAGGTGCTGCGTCGCGGCCGCTCCCCCGGCGGTGTTCGTCGCGCCGACCACGGGGACGTCGGCGGGCGGGTCGCCGACGGGGTCGACGACCGTGAACGGGATGCCCCGCGCGCGGAGCTGGTCGCGTCGGCCCGCGGTGAGGGCGGAGAACTGCAGGACGACCGCCACCGGGCGGCGGTGCAGCACGCCGGCGATCCAGTCCTCGCCCACGGCGTGGTCGGCGCCGAGCGCGGAGAGGGACAGCGCGTAGCCGTGCTCCCGGGCGACCTGCTCGACACCGCGGACGATCTCGATCGACCACTCGCTGGCCAGGTCCTCGACGACGAGCTCGACGAGGGACCCGGGCTCGGGCGGGCGGTCCCGCTGGGCGTAGCCGGAGGCGGCGAGCAGGTGTTCGACCCGCTCCCGGGTCGGACCGGAGACACCGGGGCGGCCGTTCAGGACCTTCGACACGGTGGCGAGCGAGACCGAGGCCCGGCGGGCGATCGTCCCGAGGGTCGGCCGCGCGGTGGCCCGGTCCGCAGCGCCGTCGCTCATGGTCCGAGTATCGCAGCCCGTGGTGCCGCTGCCCCGCCTACTGGGGCAGGCACCACGGCTTGGACCTTCGCCAGACTGATGGTGCACAGCCCCGTCCACCCCTGGGGGCCGAACGACGAACCGAGGCTGCGATGACCACCGATGCCCGATCCGCTGACAGTGCCACCGGCGCGGGGACCGCGGAGGACGAGCGCCTCGAGCAGGCACGCCTCCGCATCCGCATCGCCGAGGCCGCGATCGAACTCATCCGCATCGGCGACAGCCTGCACCTGACCGGTGACGCCGTCGCGGCCCAGGCACGGATCGCCCCGGAACTGGTGCAGCGCGAGTTCCCGACGTGGGAGAGCCTGCTCGCCGTCGCGGTGATGCGGTGGCACGAGGTCCGCCTGCGGCCGCTGCTGGAGCACGCCACGGGGGACGGAGCCGTCGCGTTCCTGGAACGCCTGATCGCGGCGAACCTCGCCGACCCCCGCATGATGCGCCTGCTGGTCAGCAGCTTGACCGCGGGCGCGGACCCGCTGAACCCGGCGGCGCCGTTCTACCGGAACCAGTACGAGGCCTTCCACCGCACGGTCCGGCAGCTGTTGGACAGCGACGTCGCCACCGGACGGGAAGCGGCGTCGGTCGACACCGGGAGCGCCGCCGTGCAGCTGCTCGCCCTGTACGAGGGACTGCAGCTGCAGGGCATGCTCCGGCAGGGCCTCGACGTCCTGGCGGCGTTCCGGACGGCGACGACGGAACTGCGCCGCGGCTGGGCCCTGCGCGGGCCGGTCGCGGGCGGCGGCCTCGACGGCGTCTACGACCTCTGACGCCCCGCCGCCGGGAGGCGCGGGGCGGGGCGTCGGCGCGCCTGCGGACCGTCGAGGGGTTGCGCTCGGGTCGGTGCAGCGCATATGTTCTCGCTGACAACAAATCCGCTCGACGACGATCGGCAGACTCCATGGCAGTGCAGCCCACCCGCGACGACAAGTTCTCCTTCGGTCTCTGGACCGTCGGCTACAACGGCTCGGACCCCTTCGGCGGCCCGACGCGCCCCCAGCTCGACGTGGTCGAGGCGGTCGAGAAGCTCGACGAGCTCGGCGCCTACGGCCTCACCTTCCACGACGACGACCTCTTCGCGTTCGGCTCGACCGACGCCGAGCGTCAGACCCAGATCGACCGCCTCAAGGGCGCGCTCGAGTCGACCGGCCTCGTCGTCCCGATGGTGACCACGAACCTGTTCTCCGCGCCGGTCTTCAAGGACGGCGGCTTCACCTCGAACGACCGCGACGTCCGCCGGTTCGCGCTCCGCAAGGTGCTCCGCAACGTCGACCTCGCCGCCGAGCTCGGTGCCGAGACGTTCGTCATGTGGGGTGGCCGCGAGGGCGCCGAGTACGACGCCGCCAAGGACGTCCAGGCCGCGCTCGAGCGCTACCGCGAGGCGGTCAACCTCCTCGCCCAGTACGTCACCGACAAGGGCTACGGCATCAAGTTCGCCATCGAGCCGAAGCCGAACGAGCCCCGCGGCGACATCCTGCTCCCGACGCTCGGCCACGCGATCGCGTTCATCGACACCCTCGAGCGCCCCGAGCTGTTCGGCGTGAACCCCGAGGTCGGCCACGAGCAGATGGCGGGCCTGAACTTCACCGCCGGCATCGCGCAGGCGCTGTACTCGGGCAAGCTCTTCCACATCGACCTGAACGGGCAGCGCGGCATCAAGTACGACCAGGACCTCGTCTTCGGTCACGGCGACCTGCAGAACGCGTTCTCGCTCGTCGACCTCCTGGAGCACGGTGCCCCGCAGGGTGGCCGTGCGTACGACGGCCCGCGTCACTTCGACTACAAGCCGTCCCGCACCGAGGACTTCACCGGCGTCTGGGACTCGGCCGCGGCCAACATGCGCATGTACCTGCTCCTCAAGGAGCGCGCGCAGGCGTTCCGCGCCGACCCCGAGGTGCAGGCAGCCCTCGAGGCGTCGAAGGTCACCGAGCTCGCGCAGCCGACGCTGAACGCGGGAGAGTCGTACGACGACTTCCTCGCCGACACCTCCGCCTACGAGGACTTCGACGCCGACGCGTACTTCGGCGGCAAGGGCTTCGGCTTCGTCAAGCTGCAGCAGCTCGCCCTCGAGCACTTGATGGGCGCTCGTGGCTGAGGTCGCCTCCAGCGCGACCGACCCCGGTGACGAGGACCTCCTCGTCGCCGGGGTCGACTCGTCCACGCAGTCCTGCAAGGTCGTCGTCCGGCGGGCCGCCACCGGCGAGGTCGTCCGCTCCGGCCGCGCGTCCCACCCGGACGGCACCGAGGTCGACCCCACCGCCTGGTGGGACGCCCTCGGCACCGCCGTCGCGGACGCCGGTGGCCTCGACGACGTCGCCGCGATCGGCATCGGCGGGCAGCAGCACGGCATGGTCGTGCTCGACGCCGACGGCCGTGTGATCCGCCCAGCCCTGCTCTGGAACGACGTCCGCAGCGCGGCAGCCGCCGCCGCGATGGTCGAGGAACTCGGCCGGGAGGCGTGGGTCGCCCGCACGGGTCTCGTCCCGGTGGCCTCGTTCACCGCCACGAAGCTGCGCTGGCTCCGCGACGCCGAGCCGGAGCACGCGGCCCGCGTCGCGGCCGTCGCGCTCCCGCACGACTGGCTGTCCTGGCGCCTCCGGGGCTACGGCCCGGCGGACGAGAGCCCGCTCGGTCCCGACCTGGACGCCCTGGCGACCGACGGTTCGGACGCCAGCGGCACGGCTTACTGGGACCCGGCCCGCCGCGAGTACGACCCGGAACTGTTCGAGCTCACCCTGGGCCGTCCGCTGCGCGGGGCCGAGACCGGTGACGACGGCGACGCGGTGATCGTGCCGCGCGTGGTCGCGCCGTCCGAGGCGATGGGCACGCTCGAGCAGGACGTCGACCTGCCGGGCGGTGCGCGGGCCTCCCGCGGGCTCGTCGTCACGGCGGGCGCGGGGGACAACGCCGGCGCCGCGCTGGGCCTCGGCCTGGCGGCGGGCGACGTCGCGGTGTCCCTCGGGACGAGCGGCACGGTGTTCGGCGTGACCGACACCGCGATCGAGGACCCGACGGGCACGGTCGCCGGGTTCGCGGACGCCACGGGTGCCCGCCTGCCGATCGTCACGACGCTCAACGCGGCCCGCGTGCTCGAGGTGGTCGGCGGCCTGCTCGGCGTCGACCACGCCGAGCTCGGGCGGTTGGCACTGCAGGCGCCGGCCGGTGCCGACGGGCTCGTCCTCGTGCCGTACTTCGTCGGTGAGCGCACGCCGAACCGACCGGACGCCACCGCGTCGCTGCTCGGCATGACGCCGGCGACGACGGACCGGGCACACCTGGCCCGGGCGGCGGTCGAGGGCATGCTCTGCGCCCTCGCCGACGGCCTCGCCGCGGTCGAGCGCACGGGTGTGACGGTCGAGCGACTCCTGCTCATCGGCGGTGCCGCACAGAACGAGGCCGTCCGGGTCGTCGCCGCGCAGGTGTTCAGCCGCGAGGTCCTCGTGCCGGAACCGGGCGAGTACGTCGCCGCCGGCGCTGCCCGTCAGGCCGCGTGGGTCGTCACCGGGTCACTGCCCGGCTGGTCGATCCCGACCACGGCGATCCCCGCGGACCCGCACCCCGAGGTGCTCGAGCGCTACCGGGCCGCCGTCGGCTGACCGCGGAGCGCACGTCGGCGGCGGGGCGCAACGCGATGACGTTGCGGCTCGCCGCCGCCGTCGTGTCCGGCTTCCGTGCCCTCAGCCAGCCCGCGGGCTGGACCGGACGTGCGCCCGCTCCCCCTGCGGCCCGTACAGGCAGAGCACCTCGGTGACCTGGTCGGTCACGTTGCCGACCCAGTGCGGGGTGTGGGTGTCGAACTCGACGACCTCGCCCGGGCCGAGGTCGAACACCTCGTCGCCGAGCGCCAGTCGGAGCCGACCGGACAGCACGTAGAGCCACTCGTAGCCCTCGTGGGTCTTCAGCGTCGTGTCCGAGCCGTGGTCGTGCGGCTCGATGAGCTGCTTGAACGAGCGCACGCCCCCGGTCCGCTTCGTCAGGGGGATCACGACACGGCGACCGTGCCGCTCGGGCTTGAGGTGCACCCGGGGGTCCCCGGTCGCCGGTGCCCCGACGAGGTCGTCGAGCGGCACCTGGTACGCGCGGGCGAGCGGCAGCAGCAGTTCGAGCGTCGGCTTCCGCTGGCCGGACTCCAGCCGGGACAGGGTGCTCACCGAGATGCCGGTGCGCTCCGCGAGCGCGGCGAGGGTGGTGCCCCGTCGCGTACGGAGCGCCCGGAGCCGTGGGCCGACCGCGTCCACGACGTCGGCCGTCGTCGGCTCCGTGGGGCGGGCCTCCCGTGCGTGTGCCATGCCCCCATGTTGCCATGCCGGCAACGGAGCTTGCCACCGACGATCCGCTCGGCAGAGGATCCCCCCATGTCCGAACTCCATGACGTCATCGTCGTCGGCGGCGGTGCCGCCGGCCTGTCCGCAGCGCTCATCCTGGGGCGCTCGCGCCGCTCCGTGCTCGTCGTCGACGCGGGCGAGCCGCGCAACGCCCCCGCCGAGGGCGTCCACAACTACCTGGGCCAGGAGGGCACCGCACCCCTCGACCTCGTCCGCGTCGGCCGAGAGGAGGTGGCCCGCTACGGCGTCACCGTCACGGACGGGAGGATCGTGGCCGCGTCCGCCGCGCCCGTCACCGAGGACGACCCGGTCGGGTTCCGGCTCACCCTGGACAGCGGCGAGGTCGTCGCAGCACGCCGCGTGGTCATCGCCGGCGGTGGCGTCGACCTGCTGCCGGACGTCCCCGGACTGGCCGAGCAGTGGGGCCGCGGGGTCGTGCACTGCCCGTTCTGCCACGGGTGGGAGGTCCGCGACCGACGGATCGGCGTCCTGGTGACGACACCGGCCGGAGCGCACCAGGTGCAGATGTTCCGGGCCCTCAGCGAGGACGTGACGGCCTTCGTGGCCGATCCCGGCACCGTCGACGACACCGTCCTCGCCGGTTTCGCCGCACGGGGGATCACGGTCGTCCACTCCCCCGTCGCGCGAGTGCTGTCCGACGGCGACCGGCTCAGCGGCGTGGAGCTGCCGGACGGGTCCGTCGTCGGACTCGACGCCCTGGCGGCAGCGAGTCGTGTCGAGGCCCGGGTCGACTGGGCCGCGGGGCTCGGACTGGCGCCCGTGGACCAGGAGGCCAACGGGACCCGGTTCGGCCGGGTCCTGGCCGTCGACGCGCTCGGGAAGACCGACGTCCCCGGCGTCTACGCGGCCGGCAACGTGGCGAACGCGATGCTGACGGTCATCGGCTCGGCGGCAGCGGGCACGCAGACCGGGGCCGCGGTGCACGGGGACCTGCTGCAGGCAGACGTGGCGGCGGCACTGCTGCGCTGATCGGTCCGGCCGCGTGGCTGCGGCTGCGGCGGTGCACCGGCGTCACCGCGTCGGCGTCAGCACGCTGTCGAGCACCAGGTCCTTGGCCGGACCACGGGCCTCCCACCGGACCCGCCACCGCTCGAGCGTCCCGGTGAGGAGGCCCGTGTAGTCGTCCGGCGCACAGGCGTGCTCGACGCGGTCACCCCACGCCCAGTCGTGGAACGGCCGGCCGTCGGCGAAGTGCACGTACCACCGGTCACCGGTGCCGCGTCGGACGGACAGGGTGCGCCACACCGGCGTCTCGGTGGCGCCGAGGACCATCGTCCCCGCCTCGTGCCAGCGCACGGACCCGTCGTCCTCGGCCGTCAGCTCGGTCGAGCCGGTCACCGTGCCCGACACCCCGCCGAGGCGGTCGTGCACCGTCCGGTGCAGGTCCCACCACCCGAGCAGGTCGGTGGGCAGCAGCAGTGCCGGGGCGGACGCCTCGGTGGCCGTCACTCGACCCGGTACCCGGCCTGTGCGGCGAGCAGCGGCGCGAGCGTGTACAGCTGCTCGCCGCCGATCGTCGCACCCCGCAGCCCGTCGAGCCGCTCCACTCGGTCGAGGTCGGCGCCGCGGAGGTCCACGTCCTCGATGCGGGTGTCCGCCCCGGCGACCTCCCGGATCGTGCTGCCCGGGAAGGCCACGCGCTGCAGCCGGGCGTCCGCGATGTCGACCTCGTCGATGACGCAGTCGCGGAACACCACGTCGGTGAGGACCGACGCGCGGAGGTTCACGAACCCGAGCTTCATGCCGATGAACTCCACCGCGCTGAACGAACTGTCGTACAGCTCGGCCGACCCGATCCGCCCGCCGGCGATCCGGACCTCGCGCCACGCGCCACTCTGAGCGCGGAGCACGGGGGCGTCCAGCACCTCGACCACGGTGTCCCGGATGCGGAGCCCGCGCAGGTCGGCGCCGTCGGCCCGGAGGGTCCCGACGACGCACTCCTCGAGCTCCAGGTCGGGCAGCCGCTCCCCCGCCACGTCGAGCAGGTCGATGCGCTTGCCGTCGATCCGGTCACCGGTCAGCACGTCCCCGGCTCCGGGCGACCACGGCTCGAGGTCCGCCGGTTCGGTCAGGGTGATGCGGGGCGCCGCGACGCCGGTCTTCCGTGCCATGCCCCCAGTCTGCCGCGGACGGACGACCGCGGGGTCGGGCACCGGGATCGAGACGTCGGGATCCTCAGACGTCGTGTCCTCGGACGTCGTTTCCTCAGAGGTCGGTGTCGTCCGAACGGGCGGCTGCTCGCAGAGCGTCGGCCATCCGTCCGGTGAAGTCGATGAACAGCTCGAAGGACTCGGGGGCAACGGCACTCTCGAGCACCTGGCGGTACGCGGCCCGCACGGACCCGAGGACCGCGACCGCGTCGAGCGTGAGCTCGATGCGGACGCTGCGCCGGTCATCGGGGTTCCGGACGCGGTCGAGGAGTCCCTGCCGGGTGAGCCGGTCGAGGAGCGCGGTCACGGCCCCGGTCCCCATCTCGAGGTACCCGCCGAGCTCCTTCGGCGTGCGGTCGTCGTCGACCGCACCGAGGAACTGCAGCGCGCGGAGGTCGACCGGGTTCAGGCCGTGCCGGACGGCGAGGTGCTGCATGAGGTGCGCGTGCTCGACCTGTGCGCCGTAGAGGGTCGCCACGGCCTCGTCGAGGAGACGGTCGAAGTCGGCGGTCGAGGGGCGCCGAGGAGGTGCGGTCACAAGGCGACCCTAGTCGACATCCGTTCATCACGGAGATTGACAAACTCGAAAATCGAGGCGTACAGTCGCAGATGCCTCGAAAATCGAGGTGACACGATCAGGATGGAACCCGGAAATGCGTCGCCCTACCCGCACCCTCGCTCGCTTCGGCACCTTCGCCGTGATCCCCGCCGCGCTGCTCGCCGCCGGCGTCGCCGTCTCCACGGCGAGCTACTCGGCCTTCTCGGCGACCTCGTCCGACGGTGCCGACAACTGGTCGATGGGCACGGTCGCGTTGACGAACGACGCCTCGAACGGCGCGCTGTTCTCCGCGTCGAACCTGAAGCCCGGGTCCACCGGCACGAACTGCATCGCGGTGACCTCGAGCGGCAGCCTGCCGAGCGCCGTCCGCATGTACGCGAAGGACGTCACCCAGACCAAGGCCCTGGCCTCGTCCGTGACCCTGCAGGTCAAGCAGGGCACCGGCGGCGGCTACGGCACCTGTGACGGGTTCACGGCGGCGACCGGGACCGACGGCACCCTCTACGACGGCTCGCTCGCGTCCTTCGTGTCGACCCGGAAGGACTACGCGTCCGGCCTCGGGACGTGGAAGACCGCGGGCACGAAGCCCGAGACGCGGACCTTCCAGATCACGTACACCGTCTCCCCCGACGCACCCGCGACCCTCATGGGCGCCACCGCCAGCCTCGGCTTCACCTGGGAAGCCCAGAACCTCTAGTCCCTGCCCACCACCGCACGCCCACCGGACAGGAGGATCGGCATGCGCTCGTCGTCGTGGCTCCGGTTCACGGTCGTGCTCGCCGCTCGTGGCGTCATCGCGGCACTCGTGGGCGTCGCGTTCTGGGGCATCGCTCCACTCGCACTCGGGTGGCACACCACCACCGTGATGACGGGCTCCATGCAGCCCACCCTGCTGCCCGGTGACGTCGTCGTGAGCAAGCCGGTCCCGGCCCACGATCTCCGCGCGGGTCAGGTGCTGCTCTTCCAGGACCCCGACCACGCCGGCGTGCTGCGCCTGCACCGCCTCCACGACGTGGACGCCCACGGCGAGCTCGTCACGAAGGGCGACGCGAACCCGGAGGCGGACTCGACCGCCGTCGCGCGGTCCTCGGTCGTCGGGGTCGGCTACCTGCGTGTCCCGCTCGTCGGGCTCCCGGTCGTCTGGGCCGCAGAGCACCGGACCGTGCCCCTCGTCGCACTGGCCGCCGGGATCGTCGTGCTCGCCGGGTTCGCCGTGGTGCCCGCCGTGCGCACCCGCACCGACGACCCGACCGACCGGCTCCCGCACCACGGCCGTCACCGTGCCGCACGTCCGCGCCGCCCCCGCGCCCGAGCCGTCGTGGTGGCGGCGACGGTGTGTGCCGTCGTCGGGGTCGCACTGCCCGCACCCGCGGCCGCCGCTGCCTTCGCAGCGACCACGACGACCGGGGCCAGCTCGATCACCACCGCGGTCGCCACCCCGGTGACCGGGCTCACCTGCACGAACGTCGGCAACGGCGCGGTCGACGTGGGATGGGCCTACTCCGGGGTCGCGCCCGAACGCTTCACCGTCCTGGTCGACGGGGCCGCGAGCGGGATCAGCACCGGTGCGGGCGAGCGGGACGTCACGCTGGGCGCGTCGGACTTCTTCGTCTGGAAGACGTCGACCATCAGCGTGCGCACCGACCTCACCGACACGTGGACGACCACGTCGCCGTCCACCGTGCGGATCACCACGATCCGGCTGTTCGGACTCGGCCGCACCTCCTGCGCCCGCTGACGAGCCCGGTCGAACGCCGGTCCACGGCCGACCCCGGCGTCAGCGTCAGCGTCAGCGTCAGCGCCCGGCGGCGTAGTGGCTGCTCACCTGTGCCGCGGTGAGCACGGAGTTGTAGACCGCAGCGAACCGCATGGAACCCGTGAAGTACGGGTTCGCCGGCGCTCCGGGCCAGCCGGAGATCGTGTCGTACCCGATCCGCCAGTACCCGGTGTAGTTCTCCGGCGCCGTGTAGTTCGCGTTCGAGGCGACGAGCGCGCCGTCGACGTACAACCGCATGCCGGTCGTGGCGGACATCGTCGAGACGACGTGGTGCCACGCGCCGTCGTTGTAGGACTTCGGCGAGGTCACCACCTGCGTGGCCCCGTTGTAGGCGCCGAAGACGAGCTGCCCGTTCGTGTTGAGGTAGACCTGCCGGTCGTGCTGGCCGGAGACGGTGACCTGGCTGCCACCGAAGCCGATGAGCAGGCCGCCGGCCACCGAGGTGCGGAACCAGACCTCCTCGCTGAAGGTCACGGGGTTCCGCTGCGCCGCGGGGGTGGAGAGGAAGTCGGACGCTCCGTCGAGGAGCCACGCGGTCCCGGGGTCGCGGGGGCAGGCGATCGGGCTCGGGGTGCTCGCGGTCATCCCGCCCTGGTAGGTGCCGTTCGCGCCCTTGCCGGAGAAGTCGGCCGCGGTCGTCGAGCCGGACGGCTCGGTCAGCTTGTACGCGAACAGGGCATTGCTGGCGGTGGCGTCGAAGCCTACCGCACCGGTGCAGGTGTTCGACGCCGCGGTGCCGGCGGAGTTCGACCCGTTCGTCACCTTCGCGCTGAAGCCCGAACGGGTCGGGGCGAACTGGTTGACGAGGAGGACGACGGCGAGTGCGACGACCAGCAGGACCGCGACGACCTTGCCGTCGCGGAGACGACCGGGGTTCACGAGGGCCGCACCGTCTGCACGCGTCCGACCACCAGGCAGAGGACGAGCGGGACCAGGCAGGCCGCGACGAGCAGGGCCCAGCCCGTCGGGTCGAGGTCGATGCTCGACATGAGCTGGTAGTGACCGTGCCGGTTGAGCTCGGTGATGGTGACCCGCCCCACCTCGCCGTCGACGAGGTGCACGGCGTTGCCGCCGACCGCGTCGACGCGGACGGGGAAGATCCCGGAGGAGACGACGGTCGCCTCGACCGAGCCGGGGGACGTGCTGTTCGAGATCGTCGTGACGTTGACGAAGGGCTTGAGCAGGAAGGCCGCGTACGAGACCGTGAGGGAACCGCCGGCGATGCGCAGGCTGCTCCGGGTGACCCGGTCGGTGAAGGCGCTGGTCAGGCCCCAGATGAGGAGCGTCCCGACCAGGAGGACCGGGGCGGCCTTGAAGAGCCAGCCGAGGTGTGGGACGAGCAGGACCGGGGCGCCGACCAGGTCGTCCTGGGTCAGGGTCCACGGGTCGGCGGCACCGTTCACGTCGCCCCGGGCGCGGATGCCGCCGTCGGGGTCGATCTCGATGATCCGGTGGGTGTACACGACGTCGGGGTTCGCGGCGACGCTGTACGAGACGATGTCGCCGACGCGGAGCGACGAGGCCTGCACGGGCATGTCGAGCACGAGCGTGCCGACCGGGGCGGCTTCACCCATGGACGGCGTCTCGACGACGAACCAGCGGCCGCCGTTGGTGAGGAACAGCATCGCGGCGGTCAGGAGGACCGCGGCGATGACGGCGACGGACCAGGCGAGGACGGACTCGGAGCGGCTGAACGTCCGCCCGCGCAGGAGCGGCCGCGGCAGTGTCCCGCTGAGCGGGATGGCCGAGGTCTGGCTCATGTGCTGCTCCGTCCTGGTCGGTGTCGGTCACGGGTGATGGCGACGCTCGACCGTAGGGGGGGTCGGTCGAGCGTCGCCGGTCTGGGTGGGACGGATCAGGCCGTGAAGGTCCAGGTCATCGGGACCGAGGCGGCGAGGCCCTGGTAGGTGTTGCCGGCCGAGGAGTCGAGCGTGACGGCGAAGTTGAAGGGGACGCTCGCACCGGCGGCGGGAGCGGCGGGCAGCGAGATCGCGGCGGCGCCCTTGAAGCTGGCGAGGGTGCCGGAGAAGACCGTGGTGGAGCCCGAGGTGATGACGAGGTTCATCTTCGCGCAGAGGTCGGTCGCGGTGCCGTTCGACGTGCCGTTCGCCGTCTGCGTGCAGGTCGCACCGGGGGTCAGCGTGAAGGTGTTCGCGGCGGCGGTGCCCGTGTTCTTGATGGTGATCGGGGTGTTGACCGTGTTGCCCGGGGTCATCGTCGTGCTGCCACCGAACTTGTTGATGGTCGAGCAGGTCGCCGAGTTGGTGGAGACCGAGCCGCCGTCAGTGCTGAGACAGGTGACCGATGCGTTGGCGTTCTGCTCCTGCATGATCAGCGTGCCGCTGGCGGCGGTGTTGCTGCTGTTCGTGATGCTCGCGGCGAACCCGGAGAGGGTGCCGGTGAGCGAGAGGGAGAGGAGCACGGCGGCGAAGATGCCCGCGAGGAGCGCAACGGGGGCGAAGCGGAGGCGCTTCAGCGGGGAGGTGCGGAGCGGGTTGGACACGGGGTACCTCGATGTTCGGTGGTCGGTGTGGGGGTGCAATCCTTCGGAGGAGTGATTGCTTGATCATTAAGATAATGACCGGTTGAGCCAGATGGAAGCCCGAGTCCGCCCCCAGAGCGGGGGCCAGCGCAGGACGGGAGGCGCGACGGCGTCCGGCACGGTCGTGTCGGCCCGGTACTCTTCCGCAACGAGCGAGGGGCGGGACCAGGTGGTGACGGGACAGGACGAGGACGGCGCGACCGACCTGATGGCCGCGTTCGACGCGGTCGTCCGCGCGAACGCGAGCCTCGTCGGGCAGTTGAGCGCCCGTGCCGGCGTGCACGAGAGCGGCCTGCGCGCGCTGGTCCTCGTCAGTGACACCGGGTACTCCACCCCGACCGAGGTCGCCGGGTTCCTGGGCCTGACCTCCGGCGCCGTGACGAACCTGATCGACCGGCTGACGTCCGCCGGCCTGCTCGAACGGACCCCGAACCCGAACGACCGTCGCGGGTCGCTGCTGCGCCTCCGTCCTGCGGGCGAGGAGGTCGTCGGCGACTACCGCCGTCGCTACGTCGCGATGCTCCGCGCCGTCGACACCCGGCACCGCGGTGACCTGCACGCGGTCCTCAACGACCTGGCGACCGGCCTGTACGAGCAGGCGGCGACCGCGGCACCCACACCGGGGACGGACGGAGCGTCCCGCTGACCGCCGGTCCGTCCTGACGGCACGCTCCCCGCAAGACGACGGGCGCCACGGTCGGTGGGGACCGTGACGCCCGGGTGTCCGTGCGGGTCGGAATCCGTGCGGTTCAGACGCCGGCCGTGCTCCGGATCCACGAGGACGCCTGCGCGAGCAGGGCGTAGTTCGACCCGGCGCGCGTGTTCGCCCCCGGGTCGGCGCTGTCACCCGTCGAGCACACGCCGACCACCTTGCCGTTGACGATGAGCGGTCCACCGGAGTCTCCGTGGTTGGACGCTCCCGTGACGCCTGTGACGTGCTGCGCGCGACCGCGGAAGGCGTCGGTGCTCGCCCCGGTCAGGGACACGGTCGCCTGGTACAGCCCGTCGGACTGCACGGCGTCCGCACGCAGGCCGTAGCCCTGGATCGTGCCGGTCCCGCTCGACTTCGCGGTCGCGGTGAGGTCGAGCGGCGTGTACGAGGACAGCGCGTACGCGGTCCGGAGGTGCACCAGCGCGATGTCGCCGGCGGGCGCGGCGGTCACCCGGTTCACGGCCACGGGGGTCCCGCGGTTCACCGTCGAGTTCGAGTGGTACACGTTCATCGCGCCGATGCCGTCGATGCAGTGTCGGGCGGTCAGGACCCACGACGCCGTGATCTGTTCGCCCGTGCACGTGCTGACGTACCCGGCGGGGATGTCGCCGCCCGACGCCTCGAGCTGCACGACCGACGAGGTCGCCGGCGCCCGCTCGCCCCCGACGACCTTCGTCGACGCGGGGAGCGCCGACGCCGGGGCTGCGGTGAACAGTCCCGCGGCGATCACGGTGGCCGCTACCGCGGCGGTGACGGACTTGTGCATGTCGACTCCTTCGTCGATGGGGAACGAGGCAGTTGCACACCGCAACTGCCTCGTATCCTCACCCCCGTCGGAGGGGCATACCAGTCCGCTCTTCAGCGGACCTCAGCCGCGCAGCGGCGGCGTCTCCGGCACCCCGTGCCCGTCGGCGAACCCGGCCACCAGGTCACGCATGGCGTCCTCGGCACTGTGCCGGGCCTCCCAGCCGAGCACCTCACGCGCACGGTCTGTCCGCATGATCGGCACGCCGGCCGCGATGTCCACCCAGCCCGCGTCGGTCGGCTGCAGGCGCAGCCGCCAGCTCAGCGTCACGAACGCACGCACGAGCCGCAGGGGCACGCGGACCGCGCCGAGCATCCCGAGCACCCGGGCCATCCGCGGCGGAGTGAGCACGGGCGCGGCGGCGACGTTGAACGCGCCGCCGGCCGTCCGGTCGATCGCGCGCCAGAAGGCGTCGGCGAGGTCGTCGGCGTGCACGGCCTGGAACACGAAGGGGTACGGCAGGGGCAGCACGGCGAACCGCAGCAACCGGACGGCGCGCATCGGCACGAGGTGGCCGAGGAACAGCCCGCGGATCTCGGCCGCGGCGTCCCGCTGGAAGACGAGCCCCGGGCGCATCCGGGTGACGACCACGTCCGGGTGCTCGCGCTCGAACACGTCCATCGCGCGCTCGTTCTCGGCCTTGTGGACGGAGTACGTGGCGGTCGGGATGCCGTCGGCGGGCCAGCTCTCGTCCACCGGGGTGCGCTTGCCGGCCACGTCCACACCGCGGTACGCGCCGACCGACGAGGCGACGACGACCTGCGGCACGCCGGCCGCTGCGACGGCGGCGAGCACGTTCGCGGTCCCGGTGACGTCGGTGCGGTGCTGCGCCGGGATGTCGTGCGTCGGCTGCAGCGCCCAGGCGAGGTGCACCACGGCGTCCGCACCGCGGAAGACGGCGGCCAGCCGGTCCACGGCGTCGACCGCGCCGACGTCGACCGTGTGCCAGAGCGCGGCGTCGTAGGGCTCGGCCCGCAGGTCGGGCAGTCGCCGGGCGACCCCGACCAGGTCGGCGCCGGCGTCCCGGAACCGTCGGAGCAGCGCGCTCCCGACGTTCCCGGTCGCGCCGACGATGACGACCCTGGTCATGCCGCGGCCGAGGAGCCCGCGGGCAGCGCCGGGTCGAGGACGACCTTGATGCAGCCGTCCTCCTTCTTCTGGAAGACCTCGTACATGTGCGGAGCGTCCTCGAGCGAGACCTTGTGCGTC
The DNA here is from genome assembly GCF_003234475.1 of Curtobacterium sp. MCBD17_008. Lineage (NCBI taxonomy): Bacteria > Bacillati > Actinomycetota > Actinomycetes > Micrococcales > Microbacteriaceae > Curtobacterium > Curtobacterium sp. MCBD17_008. The sequence continues at coordinate 26,349 of NZ_QKTK01000022.1, forward strand.
GTCAGGTCGAGCGTGCCGAGCGGGTCGGAGGGGTCCTCGACGAGCGGCATGAGGTCGTCGACCCAGCGGCGGACGTTGCACTGGCCTTCGCGGATGGTGATCTGCTTGTCGAACAGCGTCATCATCGGCATCGGGTCGGCCATGCCGCCGTAGACACCCGAGAGCGAGACGGTGCCGCCACGGCGGACCAGGTCGATCGCGGTGTGCACGGCGTCGAGGCGGTCGACACCCGCGGTCTCGATGGCCTTCTGCGCGAGCTTGTCGGGCAGCAGGCCGGCGGCCCGCTGGGCGAAGCCGGCGGCGGGGTTGCCGTGTGCCTCCATGCCGACGCCGTCGACGACGGCGTCCGGGCCGCGGCCGTCGGTCAGGTCCACGAGCTCGGCGACGAGGTCCTTCGACAGGTCGAAGGTCTCGATGCCGTACTTCGCGGCGAGGTCACGACGCACCTGCTCCGGCTCGACGGCGAGCACGCGGTAGCCCAGGTGCTTGCCGATGCGGGCGGCGAACTGACCGACCGGACCGAGACCGAGCACCGCGAGCGTGCCGCCCTCTGGGACGTCCGCGTACTGCACGGCCTGCCAGGCGGTCGGGATGATGTCGCTCATGAACAGCCACTGCTCGTCCGCGCCGGTGTGCGGCACCTTGATGGGGCCGTAGTCGGCGTGCGGCACGCGGAGGTACTCGGCCTGGCCTCCGGGGACCTGGCCGTACATCTTCGTGTAGCCGAACAGGGACGCGCCGCTGCCGTACTCGGTCACCTGCGTGGTCTCGCACTGCGACTGGAGCCCGCGCTCACACATGTAGCAGTGGCCGCAGGAGATGTTGAAGGGGATGACGACGCGGTCGCCGACCTTCAGGTTCGTGACGGCGGAACCGACCTCCTCGACGATGCCCATCGGCTCGTGGCCGAGGACGTCGCCCTTGTCGATGTACGGGCCGAGGACGCGGTACAGGTGCAGGTCGGAGCCGCAGATCGCCGTGGAGGTGATCCGGACGATCGCGTCGGTCGGCTCCTGGATGGTCGGGTCGGGAACGGTCTCGACGGACACCTTCTCGGTGCCCTGCCAGGTCAGTGCGCGCATGTGAGCGCTCCTCTCGTCGCGGCGGGGCCGGACGGGAGGCCCGGCACGCTCCGTCCATCGGTACGCGTCCGCCGCGTGGCGCCTCCCAGCGTGGGTCGGTCAGCGCACCGGACGGGCGGGTCAGACCTGCTGACCGGAGCGGACCTGGTCCGTCGACGGCACGGGTCCTGCCAGCCGTGTCCTGCGCGCCGTCAGGACGTCCTGCTCCTCACGGGCGGCACGCTCGTCGCGGCGACGCTCGGTGGCCACGACCGCGCCGAGCACGAGGGCGTACAGCACCGCGCCTGCGGCGAGCGCGGCAGCGGCCGAGGGCACCTGGTCGGCGGCGATGCCGGGGACCCCGTCGACGGCCATCAGGACCGCCTCGGCTCCGAGGACGGCGGTCGACAGGGCGAGCACGGCGACGCGGAGCCAGCGCGGGCTCCGGCGGATGCCCGCGGACACCCCGACCACCGCGGCGGTGAGGAGCAGCCCGACGAGCAGGAACCCGATCATCACGACGGAGTGCAGCCCCGGGTCCTGGGTGGACTCGGCTGCGGTGGGCCCGGTGTACAGCAGCCACGACGCACCGACGGCGAGGACCGCGGCGACGACCGGGAACGCGAGCGCCTTGGTCAGCGGGTTGCCCGTGAGTCGTCCGAGTCGCTGCAGCGGCACCGGTTCGAGCGTCCGGCGGGCGAGCGTCACGGGGGACCCGAGCACGAGCAGCACGGGCGCGACCATGCCGATGACGACGTGGCCGAGGACGTGCGTGGTGAGGTCGTGGTTCCCGGCGTGCCCGAGTGGTCCGACGAGCACCGCGGCCACGGCCACGAGCCCGGCGATCCAGGCGACCGTCCGGGGGATCGGCCACGCCGGCTGGCCGCGACGCCGCTGTCCGGCCGCGCCGACGACGTACACGGCGCCGGCCAGGGTGAGGGCGATGAGGGTGAAGGTCCCGAGCATGCCGCCGTGAGAGTGCACCAGAGGGCTCCTGTCGTCGTCGGTCCATCCTGTCGGAGACCGGTGCACCGTGTTCGGCGCGGTGCGCTCCTGCGACGGGTACCGGGCCGGTTCAGGCGCGGAGTCGGTCCCGGTCGGCGGCGGGGAGGTGCTCGGTCGCGGTCTCGAGCGCCGCGCGGCTCAGGGCGCGCCCGTGTCGGTCGAGGAACGCCACCAGGGCCTCCTCGGACGCCCGCTTGCCGGTCTCGCGGAGCACCCACCCCAGGGCGGACTGCACCACCTCGCCGCGCTCCCGGACGAGTCGCCCGGCCAGCCCGAGCGGGACCTCCGCGTCGCCCTGCTTGACGAACGCCAGGGTGGCCACGACCGCGGCCCGCCGGACGAGCGCCACGTCCGACTTCGCGAGCGCGTACAGCGGCCCGGTGGACCCGCCGAGCAATGGGACGCCGACGAGCTCCTCGGCGGCCAGGTCGACGAGCACCGGGTCGTCGATGCGTTCCGCCCGGAGCGCCGACAGGAACTCGTCGGTCAGGTCCGCGTCGGCGTGCTGCCGTGCGGCCTGGACGAGCATGACGACCGCGACGGTCCGCCCACCCGGGTCGTCGCTCCACAGCAGTGCCGACCGTTCCGCCGGGTCCAGGTCGGCGAAGCGCCGCGCGATCCGGCGCGCGGCGGCGACGTCACCCGGGGTGCGCGCGAACGCGGCGAGGACGTCCTCGGCGGTGGGATGTGGCATCCCCTCCACCCTACGACCGGGACCCGGCGGGATCGGGTCAGCGGAAGTGCAGCACCGTCAGCGGGTCCTTGAGCGTGCCGTTCACCCGGGTCTCGACGTGCACGTGCGGGCCCGTCGACTGCCCGGTGTTGCCCGACTTCGCGATCTCCTTGCCGACCGAGATCACCTGCCCCTGCGTGACCTCGATCTCGCTGAGGTGCGCCGTCAGCACGGTCGTCAGCCCGTAGGTGACGACGATGTAGTTGCCGTAGCTGGCGTGGTTGCGGACCACCGAGGTGACCGTGCCCCGCCCGGACGAGTACACCGGCGTGCCGACCGGCACGACCGCGTCGGTGCCCTGGTGGTAGCGCGGGACGTGGCCGGCACCGCGGTCGTCGCCGTAGCGGCCGGAGATGCGCGTCGTCTTCACCGGCCAGCGCAGACCCGTCACCGGACGCGACGACCAGATGCGGGTGTCCGCGGAGCCGTAGAGGACGACGTTCGAGTCGACCTGCACGAGCAACTGCGCCGGGCCCTTCCCGGAGGTCCGCGTCGACCAGAGTGCACGACGGCCGTCCGCCGAGTAGACGACGAGGTTGCCGTCGGGCTGCAGCGCCGTGTAGGCGCCCGGGTTGCCGAAGGTCTGCGAGGACCAGACCGCCGTGCCGCTGACGTACTGCACGAGGTTGCCGTCGGCCTGCATCGTGAGCGTGCGGGGCGAGGCGGCGCTCGCACGGAGGGTCGTGCCGGCCGCGAGGGTCCCGCCCGAGGTGATGCGGTTCTGGAAGGTCGCGATGCGCCAGAACATCCCGTTGCCGACCTTCCGCATGCGCAGTTCGCCGTCCGCCCGGACGCCGAAGTCCTTGGCGGCACCGCCACCCGATCCCCACTGCGCCACGACCCGACCGTTCCGGACCATCGTCAGGTACCCGTCCTTCTGGACGACGACGGTGGCCCCCGGCTGGTTGGCCGTGTTGGAGGCCCAGAGCACCGCATTGCCGATGCCGTACTCGACGAGGTTGCCGTCACCCTGCAGGACGAGCCGGAACTGCCCGTTCGTGGAGTTGACGGAGTCGCCGGGCTGCAGTGTGGTCCCGGCCTTGACGGCGCTCGTGTAGGTGGCGGCCTGCGCCGGCGCCGCCACCGCGACGAGTCCCGCGGCCGCGATCGCGACGGCGGTGACGGCCGCGGCGAAGCGTGCTCGTGCCCTGATCATGCGTGGTGTCCCTGCTCGTGGTGCGACCACCGCGGGCGCCGAGCGCCGGCGCGGTGCGTGTCCTGATGTGGCACGTCCCTGTACGCGCCGACGGTCAAGGTTCGCAGCCGGAACCGGTTGCGGGTATCCCCAGGACCGGGGGCGTGCGCGACAGCTGTCGGTGTGCTCGCCCACTCCGGGACAGGATGGGTCGCATGCTCCCCCAGCCGAACCCCGCCTTCGTCCGACCGTCGGCCGACCGGACGCGACCCGACCTGCAGGGCACGTTCGGCATGACGGCGTCGACGCACTGGATCGCCACGGCCACCGCCCAGTCCGTCCTGGAGCGCGGCGGGAACGCGTTCGACGCCGCCGTCGCCGGGGCCTTCGTCCTGCACGTGGTCGAGCCGCACCTGAACGGCCCGGGCGGTGACCTGACCGCCGTGTTCGCCACGGCGGCCGATCCCGCGCCCGTGGTCCTCGTCGGCCAGGGACCCGCCCCGGCAGCGGCCACCCCCGAGCACTTCCGCGCCGAGGGACTCGACCTCGTGCCGGGCGCCGGCGCGCTCGCCGCGGCCGTCCCCGGCGCGGTGGACGCCTGGCTCCTGCTGCTGCGGGACCACGGCACGTGGGAACTCGCCGACGTGCTGGCCCCGGCGATCGGGTACGCCCGCGACGGCCACCCGGTCAGCGCGGGCGTGGTCCGGACGATCGGCGCGGTCGCCGACCTGTTCCGCGACCACTGGCCGACCTCCGCCGAGCGGTGGCTGCCGGGAGGCGCGCCTCCCGTCACCGGGGACGTCGTGCGCAACGAGCCGCTCGCCGCGGTGTTCGACCGCCTCGTCGACGCGGGGGCCGGCGCGGGCGACGAGGCGGACGGTGGACGGGCCTCCCGGATCGACGCCGCCCGACGGGAGTGGGCCGAGGGGTTCGTCGCGACCACGATCGACGCGTTCGTCCGGCAGCCGCACCGGCACTCGTCCGGCACCGACCACGCCGGCGTCATCCGCGCCGGTGACCTCGCCGCGTTCCGGGCGACCACCGAGCCGGCGACGACGGTGACGTTCCGCGGCCACATGATCGCGAAGACCGGGCCGTGGGGGCAGGGTCCGGCGCTCCTGCAGACCCTGCGGATGCTCGAGCCCCTCGACGACGAGCGCCTGGACCCGTCCACCGAGCTCGGTGCCCACACGATCGTGGAGGCGCTGAAGCTCGCCCTCGCCGACCGCGACGCGTACTACGGGGACGGCACGGTCCCGCTCGACGTCCTGCTCGCCGACGCCGCCGTGGCCGAGCGTCGGGCGCTCATCGGGGACACCGCATCGGACGCGTTCCGTCCCGGCTCCGTGCCGGGCGTCGAGCCGGTCCTGCCGCCGCTCCGGACCTCGTACGACGTGACCGGTGCGGCCGGGGTCGGTGAGCCCACCGTGCCCGGCGCCCGGCGCGGCCCGGTGGACGAGCGTGCCGAGGTCCCGGTGGAGGACCGGGGCGAACCGTTCGTCGCGCCCGACGGCGACACCCGCGGGGACACGTGCCACATCGACGTCGTCGACCGCTGGGGCAACATCGTCAGCGCGACGCCCTCCGGCGGCTGGCTGCAGTCGTCGCCGACCATCCCGGAGCTCGGGTTCTGCCTCGGCACGCGGCTGCAGATGACGTGGCTCGAGGAGGGCACCGCGTCGACCCTGCGCCCCGGCGAGCGGCCCCGCACGACGCTCACGCCGACGCTCGTCCTCCGCGACGGTGTCCCCGTCGCCGCCCTCGGTTCGCCCGGTGGCGACCAGCAGGACCAGTGGCAGCTACTGTTCCTGTTGCGCTGGATCGTCGGTGGGTACACGCCGCAGCAGGCGATCGACGCGCCCGCCCTGCACACGACGTCGTTCCCCGGCTCGTTCTGGCCGCGGACGTGGGACCCTGCCGGCCTGGTGGTCGAGGACCGGCTCGGCGACGACGTGGTCGCCGGTCTGGAGGCGCGTGGGCACGTCGTCACGCGCGCCGGCGACTGGAGTCTGGGTCGGCTGTGCTGCGTCACCCGGGACCCGTCGACCGGGGTCCTCGGTGCGGCCGCGAACCCCCGCGGGGCGCAGGGGTACGCGGCCGGGCGCTGACGTCAGAGCGTCGGGACGACCACCGCGCGCCCGGACAGCTCGCCGGCCTCCAGCTTGCGGTACGCCTCGAGCGCGTCGGCGAGGGCGTACCGCTCGACGTCCGGCTCGATCTGCCCCGCGCGGTACATCGCGACGACGTCGTGCAGGTCCTCGATGGTGCCCCAGTAGGTGTTCGTGATCGTCGACTCGTACGGCGTCGAGAAGAAGTCCCACTCGGTGGTGCCGCCGGCGATGCCGACCACGGTGAAGCGCCCGCCGACGGCCATCGACGCCTGCGCGGTCTTGATGGTCGGGGTCGCGCCGACGAAGTCGAACGCCGCGTCGACGCCCTTCCCGCCGGTGATCTCACGGATCCGCGCGACCTGGTCGGGACCGCCGGGGACGGTGATCGCGCCGCGCTCGGCAGCGCGCGCCATGGCGTCCTCCTTCATGTCCGTCGCGATGACGGTCGCGCCGGTCAGCGCGGTGAGGATCTGGACGGCGATCTGCCCGAGGCCGCCCAGGCCCACGACGAGCGCGTACTTCCCGCCGCCGGCCAGGTTCGGCAGGGAGTTCTTGATCGCGTGGTACGGCGTGAGGGCCGCGTCGCTCAGGGGTGCGGCAGCGACGGGGTCGGCGTCCCCGAGCGGCACGAGGTTGCGGGCGGGGACGGTCACGTACTCCGCCATGCCGCCGTCGCGCCCCAGGCCGATGGCCATGTACGGGTTCGTGGCGGCGTTCTCGCAGTAGGTGTCCTGCCCCTTCGAGCAGTACCGGCAGTGCCCGCAGCCGACCGGCCCGTAGACCAGGTACGCGTCGCCCTCCGCGAAGCCGGTGACGCCCTCCCCGACGGACTCGACCCAGCCGGAGTTCTCGTGCCCGAGGACGAACCCGGGCCGCTGTGCGCCGGGCTGCCCCTCCTGGAACTCGCGGTAGACGGCGACGTCGGAGTGGCATGCACCGGCACCGGCGACCTTGAGGAGCACCTCCCCCGGCCCGGGCGTGGGCTTCTCGACCTCGGTGAGGGAGGGGAACGTCTGGTACTGCTCGAACACGACTGCACGCATGCCGCAAAGCTACACCTGTCGTCCATCTCGGCGGAGTGGCACCGGGGACCATGGGACGAGCAGCGGTGACATCCTGCGTCCCGCCTGTGCATCGGTTGCGAGAACGGTCGTTCTCCGCTTGACTCGCCCATGAGGGTCGCATCCGGCCCGCACCCCGACGAAAGGAGCGGCCATGCCCACGCGCACCGCACGCACTGCTTGGAACGGCGGCCTGAACGACGGCTCCGGCCAGGTCGAACTCTCCAGCTCGAAGGTCGGCACGTACGACGTGTCCTTCCCGAAGCGCGCCGCTGACGAGGCCGGCGGCACCACCAGCCCCGAGGAGCTCATCGCCGCAGCGCACTCGTCCTGCTACGCGATGCAGTTCTCGGCGATCCTCGGCGAGGCCGGCGGCACCGTCGAGTCCCTCGACGTCAAGGCCGACGTCTCGCTCGGCCCGGACTCGGCCGGCGGCTTCAAGCTCACCGGGATCGTCCTCACCGTCTCCGGCGAGGTCTCCGGCATCGACGAGGCGGCCTTCCTGAAGGCGGCCGACGAGGCGAAGGCGACCTGCCCGGTCAGCAAGGCCCTCACCGGCGTCGACATCGAGCTGCACGCGACGTTCGAGCAGTAAGCGCCGAGCACGCGCCTGACGGGAGGCCCGCCCACCGCTCGGTGGGTGGGCCTCCCGTCCGTCTCCCCACCGACGGGAGGCACAATGGTCCGACGGCCGAACCGCTCCTGCCCGGCCCGCGGCCGGGCCGTCCACCCCGACCGTGATCGAAGGCGCGGAGCGTCGCCCAGCACGACATGCGGGACATCCGCGCACGGCTCCGCGGCACCATCTACGAGCACGTCGTGCCGGACACCAGGTCGCTGCGGGAGCAGTACTCCGCCCGCCAGATCGTCGACTTCTGTCTCGACCTGGCCGAGGTGATGCTCGCGTCCGGTGCCGACACCCGGAGCGTCGAGACGGCGGTGATCGCGGTCGCGACGAAGTGGAACCTCGCGCCGCTCGACCTCGACTTCTCCGGCAGCGCGGTGACGATCCAGTACTCCCCCGTGGAGGGTCCGCCGCTCGTCAAGGTGCGCAGCACCCGGTCCGACGGCGCGGACCTGGCTCGGCTGGCGTGGGCGAACCAGATCGTCGACGACGTCATCCACGACGACCGCGACATGACCAGCGCCGTGAGCGCCCTCGTCGCGGTGCTCCGGATGCCGCCACGGTGGCCGACGTGGCTCGCTGACGTCGGGCTCTCGGTGCTCGGCACCTCGATCGCGATGCAGGCCGGTGGTGGCTGGCGGGCGGGTGTCGGGGCCTTCGTCCTCATGCTCGGGATCATCGTGTCGGGGCGGTGGCTGACCGGACGGGGCTACCCGCAGTTCTTCGTCTCCGGTGCCCAGGGTGCCGTCGCCTCGGTGATCGGCACGCTCGCGATCTGGGCGGACGTGCTCACCCCGACCGGCGCCGCGACGATGGTGGCCGCCCTCGTGGTGCTCCTGCTCCCGCACGTGCAACTCGTCACGTGGGCGCAGGACGCGATCTCCGGGTTCCGGGCGATGGCGGTGGCCCGGGCCTTCACGATCGGGATGCTCATCGCGGCGATCGTCGTCGGGGTGCCGGCCGGCATCGCGATGACGCACTGGCTGCGGCTCGAGGTCGACCCGTCCGGCATCGTCACGCAGGCCCTGCCGCTGTGGGCGTCCCTGTCCCTGACCGTGGTCTCGGCCGGGGCGAACTGCTTCGTGCAGCAGGCGAGCGCCCGCGTGATCCCGGTCGCGGTGGTGCTCTCCGTGGCGGCGGGGGCGGCGCTCTGGCAGCTCAAGGCGTTCGGGCTCCCGCTGCTCGGGGCGACGTTCCTGGCGTCGGTGCTGCTCGGCGTGCTCTCGACGTACGCCGCGGTGCGGATGCGGACGGCCGTCGCGGCGATCGCAGTGCCGGCCTTCTGCGGCGCGCTCCTGCCCGGTGTCGCGGTGTCGAACGCCCTGCTCAACGTGATGAGCGGGTCGTCGAGCTCGGTGCTCGACTTCGGGTCGGCGGTGACCGTGGCGCTCGCCATCGGCGCGGGGCTCGTGCTCGGCGGGCTCTTCGCGACGCCGGGGGCCCGTCGCGCCCTGCGTCGCGGCCGCCGCATCCATGTGCACTCGGTGCACAGCGACACCACCGCGCTGCCGGTCATCCGCGACTCCGGCTACGACCCCGGGAACGGGTCCGTCCCGCGATGGTGACGCGTCCGACGCCCGCGCTGCTCGCCGTTCGCACTGAGCGACACCGCACGGGGTCGACCCCGCGTGCGCTGTCGCTCAGCGCGGATGCTGCCCCTGCGGGCCCGGCGGTGGCGCGCTAGTTCGCGTCCGAGACGGCCTTGGACACGTCCGTGGGGCCGTCGTACTGACCGTCCGGGATCGCACGGAGCGCCTCGAGCACGTCGTCGGGGGCGCTCTCCTTCTCGGCGGTCGACACGACGTCGTCCTTCGAGGCGGGGTAGTCGATGCCGCTCAGGTACTTCTGGATCTGGATGGGGTTCGGTGCTGCCACGATCGGTTCCTTCCGTTGGACCTCCCGGCGTACCCGGAACTCCCTCGGCACTGACCCAGCGGATGCGGGCAGCGGCCAGCCGGCGCCGTGTCAGCGCCGGACGTCGGCGACGAGCGTCAGGCCGACCAGTTCTCGTCGTCCGACCAGGACACGTCGGACCAGGTCGACAGCCGACGCTGCGCCTGCGCCTCGTACCGCTCCATCCAGCCGCGCTCGAGCCGCGCCACCGCGCGGTCGAAGGCCGCGACGAGGTCGAGCTCACTGCGCAGGAGCGCCTGCAGCTGCAGCCCCTCGTACAGGGCGATGAGCTGCTCAGCACCGCGGCGGGGGTCCATCGTGTGCGGCGCACGGCCGAGGGCGATGTCGTGCTCCAGGCCGCGCTTCACCTGCGCGAAGAACAGCTGGTAACGCGAGCGGAGGTAGCTCGACATCGGGTGCTCCGGGTTGCCGGCCACGCTGAGCAGGGCGACGAGCAACCGCATGAGCGCGGGGTCCTCGGCGTTCGAGGCGACGATGGCGCGCAGGAGTTCGACGGTGCTGCCGTCACCGACCTCGCGCGTCACCTCGTCCATCCGCGCGCCGTTCCACCGGTCGAGTGCAGCCAGGACGAGGCCGTCCCACGACGGGAAGTGCTGGTGCAGCTCGGACGTGCTGATGTCGAGCCGCTCGGCGACGTGCTCGGGTCGCGCCTCGTGGAAGGGGACGTCACGGAGCAGGTCGACGGTCGCACCGACGATCCTGATCCGCAGGTGCAGGGTCGCCGCGGCCGCAGCTGCGGCCATCGTGTCGGCGCTGGTGTCCTCGAGCATCGTGCCCTCCGTGTCCGGGACGAGCACGGTCAGGTCGTGGCCGAGGCGTCCGGGGGTGCGGACGTCCTGTCCGCACCTCGATCCTCCCGTAGATCGCGGGCGACGAGCATCCCCGGTACGGGGGTCGGCAAGATGGGGGACAACGGAGTACGGCGAGCGGCGGTGTCCGGCACGGGCGTGTCCCGTCCGGATGTGTGACGATGCCGCCATGTCCCCGAACGACTCCACCGCCCACGGACTCGCGACGATGGCCTCCGCGGGCTTCGAGTTCGGCAGCACGCCCGAGCAGGTGGCGCACGACGTCCGCACGATGTGGGAGCACCTCGGCCGTCCCGACGGTGCCTTCGAGGCCGCGGCCGCCGCGATCGCCGTCCTGCCGCAACGCCCCGAGGTGCCCGTGGCACTGCAGGCCCGGCGCCGCGAGTTCGAGGAGGCCGTCGGCATCAACCCCGTCGAGGTCGAGCTCGCGGCGGCCCTCGCCGCCCGGGAACTCCTCGAGACGATGGCGCGGACCTGCGGGACACACTGATCGTCGGGTGCCCGGACGACGGGAGGCCCGCGGCTGCAGAGCCGATGGGCCCCCACCGGCCGGTACCGGATCGACGCGCCAGCGGCGAGCCGGCCGTGCCCGGTGGGGAGCCTCCCGTCGTGTCGGCGTCACCGCCGAGCAGTGACTACGGCGTCGGCATGCCGCCGTCGACGTGCAGCGTCTCGCCCACCACGTAGGACGACTCGCCGCTGGCGAGGAACACGAACGCCGGCGCGAGCTCGGCGGGCTGACCCCAGCGGCCGAGGTAGGTCTGCTCACCCGCGGACGGCAGCGCGTCGGACGGCTGGCCACCGGCCGGCTGCAGCGGGGTCCAGATCGGGCCCGGTGCGACGGCGTTCACGCGGATGCCCTTCGGCGCGAGCTGCGCGGCGAGGCCCTTCGCGAGGTTGTTGACGGTCGCCTTGGTGGCGGCGTAGTGCACCAGGTGCGGCGACGGCGCGTAGGCCTGGATCGACGTCGTGTTGATGATCGTCGAGCCCGGCTTGAGGTGCGGCACGGCGGCCTTCGTGATGCGGAAGGTGGCGTACGCGTTCGTCTTGAACGTCTCGTCGAACTCCTCGTCGGAGATCTTCGTGATGTCGTCGACGTTCTGCTGCTTGCCGGCGTTGTTCACGAGGATGTCGAGACCGCCGAGCTGCTCGACGGCGGACGCGACGAGCTGCTCGCAGAACGCCAGGTCCGTGATGTCGCCCGGCAGCGCGACGGCCTTGCGTCCGGCTGCCTCGATGAGGGCGACGATGCGGTCGGCGTCCTCCTGCTCCTCGGGGAGGTAGCCGATGGCGACGTCGGCACCCTCACGGGCGTAGGCGATGGCGACGGCGGCACCGATGCCCGAGTCGCCGCCGGTGATGAGCGCCTTGCGGCCCTCGAGTCGACCCGAGCCACGGTAGGTGTCCTCGCCGTGGTCGGCGGGCACGTTCTCCGCCATCTCGGCGTCGGTGCCGGCACCCTCGAGGTACTGCTCGTCCGGCTTCTTGTCGGCGTAGAGCTTCGTCGGGTCCTGCATGGTGTACTGGTCGATCCGCTGGTCCGTCATGCGCCAGACGGTACGCACCCGCGCACCCGCCCCCGCTCAGGAGGCTGTCCCCCGCCGCGCAGTCCGGATCACGTCCGGGCCGGGCCGGCTGTGGCTCAGAGCGGGCGGTAGACCGTGATCGGCGGCGCGTCGTCGCCCTGGTCCTCCGCGTCGCCCGTGCGCGCCCAGGTCCGGCCGTCGTGGTCGAGCGTGTCGGGCAGGTCACCGTGCACGATCATCCGCACGGGCGGCGCGTCGCCGTCGACGAGGTCGACGCCGTGCGCCGCGTTGTCACCCGTGCTGTCCACCACGTACTCCGCCATGTCGACGACGCTACGCGACGGTCCCCGGCCGCGTCCGGGACCCGGCGGGACCGCACGCCCGGAATGTCACGGTCCGGTGACGGTGCGGCTCCGTTTCGGTAACACCCGTCGTCCACCAGGGCGCTGGCGGCTACCGTCGAGCGGGTGACTCCCAGGACCGTGACGGCGATCGGCGCCGTGGTGCTCGCCCTCGTGGCGGGTGGCGCCTCCGTGGACCGTCTGCCCGGTCACGACGCGGGCCGAGCGGCGGCGGCGGAGGCCACCCCGACCGCGACGTCCACTCCGGTTCCCAGCTGGCGTCCCGTGTCCGGCGCCGCGCTCCGCACCGTCGACTCGGTCGAACTCGCCGCCGAGTCGATCGTCCTGCGCGCCGACGACCGCACGGTCTCGGTCGTCTCGATGCGTGACGCGAAGCACACGGTCGGCGTCCTGAACCGGCTGCTCGGCACGCCGGCGCGCACGCAGACCGCGGTCGGCGACGCCGGTCGGTGCGTCCCGGCGAGCACGACCTCGACCTGGGGCGGAGCCCTCCGGGTCGCCGCGCTGCGCGAGCCCGCAGCGGCCGGCAACCGCGTCGAGATCCGGGTCCTGCGCGACCACGTCCGCTCCCGGCTCGGCACCTCCGTCGAACTCTCCGGTCCGCACGGCGTGCAGGTCGGCGACGACGTCCGTTCCCGCATCGAGGGCGCCGCGGCGGACGAGCGCGAGTCGCTGGGCTCTGAGGACGCCGAGGCCTGGCAGCTGCTACTCGCTCCGGGGTGGCCGTCGGAGCGCAAGGGCGCCGGCGAGAACGGCGTGTCCGTCCTGACGCAGGAGTCCACCGTGACCGTCATCGGGTCGCCGATGCCGGTCCGCGCGACGCGGGGCTGCTGACCGCCCGACGTCGCCGCCCCGCTCAGATGCGGATCGTCGCCACGACCGGGAAGTGGTCGCTCGCGAACCAGCTCTCGGGGCCGTCGTGGTCGATCACGACGCGGTCGACACCGGCCACCCCGCGGGTGAGCACCCAGTCGATGCGCTCCCCGCTCGGCACCGGCGGCTGCCACTCGTTGTAGGACGCCGTCCGGTCCTCGGGGTCACCGGCGACGATCCACGCGTCGGTGTACCCGGCCTCGGCGAAGACCCGCGACGCCGGACCGGACCCGGACGGCTCGTTGCAGTCGCCGGCGAACACGACCGGTCCGTCGACGACCGACAGCCGCTGGACGATCAGCGCGGCGCTGCGCCCGCGGACCTCGTCCCCGTGCGGGCCCGGTTCGTGGTCCAGGTGCGTGGTCAGCAGCGTGAAGGCCGGGCCTTCCGCATCGAGGAACTCCACGTGGTTCGCGATGCGCGGGTACTTGCTGCCCCACGTGTTCGAGACCGGCTCGTCCGGGGTGTCGGACAGCCAGAACGACCCCGACGCGGCGGGACGGAAGCGGTCGCGTCGGTAGAACACGGCGGCGTGCTCGCCCGCGGTGCCGCCCTCGCGACCCTGACCGATGTCGGCGTGGTCGGGCAGCCCGGCGCGGAGGTCGTCCATCTGGTGGTCGAACGCCTCCTGCACGCACACCAGGTCCGGGTCGTGCCGGCGGATGAGGTCGAGGACGACCGGGCGGCGAGCGGGCCAGTCGTGCGCCGGGTCCGGGTTCTTGATGTTGTAGGTCATGAGGGTGATCGGGCGCGCGGTGCTGGTCACCCGTCGAACCTACCCGGAGGCACCGGGGCGCCGCCGCCCGTCGTGCGTCGGTGGGCCACCCTCAGTTGATGCAGACGCCTTCCTGGCCGAACTCGTGCACCGCGGTGGACGAGGGGCTGGGTTCCGCGGGCTCGGCCGGCTTCGACGCCTCGGCCTCCTCCGACGGCTGGGACGGCTGGGCCTCCTCCGACGGCTGCGCCGCAGCGGGAGCGGAGGGCATCGCGCCGTCCGTGCCGAGGACCAGGGTGACCCCCTGCACCGCAGTGCTCTGGACCGGGACCGCGCCGGGGACCACGGACGCGACGGCCTTGGCCTGGGCCTCCTGGCCGGCCGGGTACTGGACCATCGTCGTGGCCGTCGTCGCCGAGGAGCCGGGCGTCCCGACCTGGAACCCGCGTCCGGTGAGCACGCCGCTCGCGGTGGCGGCGGCGCCGGTGACACCGCTTCCGTTGGTGACGGTGACGGACACGGACGCCGGGTCAGCGGCCTTCGCGTCGGCGTACGCGGGCGGCTCCCCGACGAGGCCCTGGACGAAGGCGGGCATGCCGGCGGTGTCGACCTCGACCACGGAGAGCGCGTACCCGTTCGGGTAGACCGTCGGGGTGCCGAGGATGGGGATGGTCGCGGACTTGATGTTCGACGGGCGGAGGTTGCTCATCTGCCGCGCGAGCGCGAGCAGGTCGAGGCCCTGGTCGGTCTCCACCGAGTCACCGATCGCGTCGATGATCTTCGTGGTCTTCACCGGGTTGAGGAGCGTGCCGGCCGACAGGATCTTGCGCGCCTCCTGCGACAGGAAGTACTGCTGCCGGACCTGGCGGTCGAGGTCGCCTCCCGGCAGGCCGTGCCGCTGGCGGACGAAGGACAGCGCCTGCTTGGCGTCCAGCTGCGAGACCCCGGCAGGCAGGTCGACGCCGGAGAAGGCGTCCTTGGCGGGCTGGTTGAGGCAGACGTTGACCGGGCCGAGCTGCTTGACGATCTCGTAGAAGCCGAGCAGCGACACCCGCACGTAGTGGTCGATCGTCAGCCCGCTGAGGTCCTGGATCGTGGCGATGAGCTTCCTCGCACCACCGGAGTCGCCGCCGCCGTCGCGGGTGCCGTACTCGAAGGCGCTGTTGAGCTTGCCCTTGCCGACGTCCGGGATGTCGACGTACGAGTCACGCGGGAACGAGATCATCGTCGCGCTGCGGCCGTCGGCGGCGATGTGCAGGACGATCATCGTGTCGGTGTTGGTCGCGCCGCCGTCCGACTCGGTGCTGAGCTCGGCGAGCTGCTCGGGGGTGGCGTTGTCCGGTCGGTGGTCGTCACCGACGAGCAGGATGTTCATCGCCCTGCCGTCGACGTCGTCCTCCGCCGGTGGCGCACTGCCGATCGCGTCGACCTTCGTGACGCTGCTCGCGAGCCGGTTGTACGCGTAGGCCGCGTACCCACCGCTCAGCAGCACGGCCATGGTGAGGACGCCTGCCACCGCGGGGAGCACGGCTCCCCAGTGGCGCTTCCGGCGCCCGTGGCGGGGCGGCACGGCGCGGTCGGCACGGCGGGGCCTGGTCTCCTCGGGTGCGTTCGTCACGGGGAGAACCATAACGGTGGGGCTCGCGGATGACATGGGTTCCGGCTGGACGAGCTGTACAGACCCCTCCGGGAGGCCCCGCTCACGGCCCTGCGGCGGGCGCGGTCCGCACATGGTCGCCCAGTACGGTCGCAGGGTGTTCCTGTCCGTCCTCGCCGTGTGCTGCGCCCTGGTCGCCGTGCTCCTGGTCGGAAACGGCGTCCGCGCACTCCGCCGCGGTGCCCGCAGCCTGACCAGGCTCCTCGCACTCGTCGCCGGGACCGTGCTGCTCGCGCTCGACGCCCTCGTCGTCGTGCTCGCGCGGGTCGACACCCCGACCAGCTCGGCGGTCCTCGTGCTCGTCCTGGCGGTCGCCGGGTACGTCGCCGTCGCCTTCCTCGTGTTCCTCGGCGCCGCGCTCGCGTACGGGCACGTGCGGGTGTCCGAGCAGGCCGAGGCGCTCGTCGTGCTCGGGTGCGGGCTCGTGCACGGGCAGGTGTCGCCGATGCTGCGGTCCCGGCTCGACCGCGCGGTCGAGGTGTTCCGGCGGTCGGACGCCGCCGGCCGCACCCCGGTCGTGGTGGCGTCCGGCGGGCAGGGCGCGGACGAGGACCGGACCGAGGCCGACGCCATGGCCGAGTACCTGGTCGGGCACGGTGTCCCCGCGGACCTCGTCCTCCGCGAGCCGCGCTCCCGGAACACCCGCGAGAACCTCCGGTTCTCCTCCGCGGTCCTCCGGGACGCCGGAGTGGACGGGCGGACGCTCGTCGTCACGAACGACTACCACGTGATGCGCACCGCGATCACGGCCCGGCGCACCGGTCTCGACGCCCGCGTGCTCGGGGCCCCGACGGCACGGCAGGCGGTCCCGAGCGCGTTCCTGCGGGAGTTCGCCGCCGTGCTCGTCATGCACCGCTGGTGGCACCTCGCGGCGGTGGTGGCGATCGTCGCACTCTGGTCGCTCGGGCTCGCAACGGGGGTCCTGCCCCGCTGAGTGCCGGCCGCTTCAGTTCCTGCTGGGCAGCAGGTGAGCGGCCTCCATGGCGAGCTCCGCGGCGATCGGGTCGTTCGCCGCGACGGCGTCGCGGAGTTCCCGCACGCGGGGCGTGACCGCCTCGGGCGGCACGACCTCGGCGAGCTCGGGGACCCGCAACCGGAAGGCGAGTCCGTCGGTGGTGGCACGGCACAGCTGGGCGAGGGACGCGTTCCCGCAGGCCTCCGCCCACATCGCGTAGAGGTCCGCGCCGTCGTGGGCGACCTCGGCCTGCTGGCCCTCGCCGAGGCGCTCGAGCACGTCGTCGAGCGTCCGGACCACCCGGCGGCGCTCGGCGTCGGTGAAGCGCGGGACCGCGAGCCGGACGACGCCGCCGTAGATCACACCGAGCGTCTGGTAGGCGTCGAGCAGCTCGGCCGCGCTGGGTGCGGCCACCTTGGTGTAACGGTTGGGGGCCATCTCGACGAGACCGGCGCGGGCGAGTTCGGCCAGAGCCTCTCGGATGGGAGTGCGGGAGACGCCGAGCCAGGCGATGAGGTCGTCGTCGTTCAGCCGCTCGCCCGGCTCGAGCGTGCCGTCCATGATGGCGTCCCGGATCTTGTCCTGCACGGTGTCCCGGAGGAGCTTGCGCTCGGCAGCGGGCTGGGTCGAGGGCACTGGCATGCGCTCAGCGTGTCACATGTCACGGGATCGGCGCGAGAGGCGCGACGGCAGCGCGCCGGAGGAAGCGGACCGCCCGACCGTAGACTCGCGGCATGGACGACGAGCCCTCCCGGTGGCCGATCGGGCGACTGCTGGCGGCCGCCGCACGAGCCGTCGAACGGGAGTGGGACGAACGACTCCGGGCGATCGGCCTGCCCCACGCGGCACTCATCGCACTCGACATCGCCCTCCGGAACGGCCCGACCGGCGCGGACGTCATCGCGAGGACCGCGCGCGTGCAGCCGCAGACCATGTCGCGCACCCTCGAGCGGCTCGAACGGGACGGCCTCGTCATCCGCGAACCCCATCCCGAGGACGGGCGTCGCCGGGTGGTGACGGTCACCGAGCGCGGGCGGGAGATGTGGGAGACCGCACGGCACATCGAGCGCGACGTCCTGCCGGACGACCCGGAGCTGCGCCGTCGTCTCGGCGCGATCCTCGCAGGGACGCGGCCGACCCCGCCCTGATGCTGGCACTTGTGTCTGACGTCTGAAATGTGACACCCTGGATGGGTCGGCACCAGGGCCGACCTGGCCCCGGGGGGTTTCGTGACCGGTCGCCGTGCCGCAGCGCGCTCCGCCCGACGCCGCCCGCTGCTCGTCGTACTGCTGGCGACCGTCGGGTCCCTCACGGCGGTCGCCACGGTGCTCGCCGTCGTCGCCAGCGTGTTCATCGGAGGCCTGGCCGAGCGGTACGACGCGGGTCGTACCGTGCTCGACGACCCCTTCCCGAGCGGAGGACGGCCGCACGACGACGGGAACGCACTGGACGTCCTGCTCATCGGGTCGGACGCACGGGAGCGGCTCGACCCGCAGCACGACGGCGTGGGCGGTGGCCGTTCCGACACCCTGATGCTCGCGCACGTCTCGGCCGACCGCAGACACGTCTCCCTGATGTCGATCCTCCGCGATTCCTGGGTCGAGGTGCCCGGACACGGCAGGGCGAAGATCAACGCCGCCTACTCGTGGGGCGGTGTCCCACTGACCGTGCAGACCGTCGAACAGCTCCTCGGGGTCCGGATCGACCACGTCGCCGAGATCGACTTCGCCGGGTTCGTCGGGATGACCGACGCCCTCGGCGGCGTGACGGTGCAGTCCCCCGCGACCTTCGACGCCCGCGGACACCACTTCGTCCGGGGACCGAACGAGCTCGACGGCGCCGCGGCGCTCACGTTCGTGCGGGAGCGCTACGCCTTCCCGGACGCCGACCACACCCGGGTCCGCAACCAGCAGGCGTTCATGCGCGCGCTCCTCGAGCGGGTCCTGTCGGCGGACACCCTGACCGACCCCGGGGCCGTGCAGCAGTTCGTGAGCTCGACGAGCGCGTACCTCTCCGTCGACCCCGGCCTCACCTTCCCCACGCTGGTCGACCTCGGCTGGTCCCTCCGCCGGATCCGGCCGTACGACCTCGAGACGTTCACGCTCCCGACCGCCGGAGGTGGCACCAGCCCGGACGGCCAGAGCTACGTCGAGGTCGACCGTGCCGAACTGACCAGCCTCACCATCGCCCTGCGGTCCGACGACGTCGAGGGGTGGCTCGCGGGGCACGCGGCAGGGCGGACCGCGGCCACCGGCTGAGGCGACACGGCCGTCCGGGGACTCCGGGCCGGGGACGACGAAGCGCCCCACGACCGAGGTCGTGGGGCGCTTCCGATCGGCTGCGTGACGCTGGACGTCAGGCCGGGAGCTGCAGGGTCTGCCCCGCGTAGATGAGGTTGGCGTCGTCGATGGTCGACGTGTTCGCCGCCCACAGCTGCTTCCAACCACCGTCGATGCCGAGCTTCGTCGCGATGGTGTCGAGCGTGTCGCCGGACACCACCTTGACGGTCTTGCCGCTCGTGGGCACCGCGGCCGGCTTGCTCGAGGTCGCCGACGGAGCCGGCGTGCTCGGGGCGGCCTTCGGAGCCGGGGCCGGTGCGGGAGCCGCCGGCTGGGCCGGGGCCGCCTGCTGCGCGGGGGCCGCCGGGGCGGCGGCCCCCGCGCAG
>NZ_QKTK01000023.1:0-32798 GCF_003234475.1 Curtobacterium sp. MCBD17_008
GACGGCCCCGGCCCCGGCCCCGTCCGCGACCCGTGCTGCGGTGCCGTCCGCCACGACCACCGTGACACCGAGCCCGTCGGCCTCGGCGACACCGACCGACCCCGCCGCGGTCGACGCTCCGGCCTCGACGACGATCGCCGCCGCGTCCGGCCCGTCCGTCCCGGTGAGCGCCGCGCCCGGTGGCCCCGCCACCGACCAGCTGGCGAACCCGCTGTCGTCCGGCGCGCCGCTGGTGTTCCGCGTCGTCGACCAGCGGGACGGCTGGGTGCAGGTGCAGCTCGCCCAGCGCCCGAACGGCAGCACCGGTTGGGTGCCGGACAGCGCGGTCTCCCTGTCGACCACGGACTACGCGATCGTCGTGACCGAGGCGTCGAACACGCTCGACCTCTACCGGGCCGGCGAGGTCGTCGACTCGTACCCGGTCGCCACCGGGACCGGCGGGACGCCCACACCGACGGGCCGCTTCGCGTTGACGGAGCTCCTCGCGCCGACGAACGACGGGTACGGCCCGTACGCGTACGGCACGACGGCGTTCTCCGACGTCCTCAACTCCTTCGGCGGCGGGCCGGGCCAGATCGGCCTGCACGGCACCGACGACGCGACGAGCATCGGAACCGACGCCTCGCACGGCTGCATCCGGATGCGGAACGCCGACATCACCGCCCTGGCCGGACGGCTGCCGCTCGGCACACCGATCCAGGTCCGCTGAGGTCGGCGACCCGGACGCGGCACGACGCAGCGTCGACCGTTCCCGGATCGTGACCTCCCGGTGTGCGCGTCCGTGAGGATGGCCCAGTATCCTGAGCCAGGACTCAGGGGGGCCGCATCGTCGCGGGAGCCGGGGTCTGCGTCGCGCCCCGCTCGGGCGCCCGATCCCGGAAATGAGCCCATGCGCCGTCCCGTCCTCGCCACCGCCGTCGCGGTGTCCGCCTTCAGCATCGCCCTCGTCGGCCTGCCGACCGTCGCCAGTGCCGATGCACCCGCCACGTCGACCGCCGCCGCCGCGACCACCACGCCCGTCCAGGGCACCCCGACCTCCCGCGCGGAGTGGGTGACGCAGGACGACCTGACCACCGTGACGACCGGCGCGTTCCCCGACGGCTGGTTCACCACCGGCCCGACCACCTCGGGGGTCGACGGCCTCGCACTCCCGACGGGCACGCTCGTCGCGCACGCCCGGACCGGGTCGGCAGCCACCGACCTGACCGACGTGTACTCGACCGACGCCGCGGGCCGCCTCGGCCTCGGCCTGCCCACCGCAGACCTGTTCGCCGGCAGCGGCGGAACGCGCTACGCGCTGCTCCTCGACCTCGCCGGTTCCGCGGACAACACCACGCCCGCGGTCCTCAGCGCGGCCGAGGCCGGCGCCCAGGGCGTCGACGGCACGTGGCGCTCCTCCGTCGACATCGGCACCGTCCGTGCGGGGAGCGCAGCCACGCTCGCGACGTTCCAGGAACAGATCGCGGCCACCACCCCGGACGCAACCGTCAACGGCTACGGCGCCTTCGCCCGGACCGCGCCGGGCACCGTCGTCGGCATCCTCGGCAACGAGACCCGCTCGTACTTCACGCCGGAGCCGACCGCCGTGGTGGGGGTGCCCTCGAACCTGACGCCGTCGGTCCTCCGGGCGGACGGCCTGCCCGTCGAGGGCACCGGGTTCCTGCCGGGCGAAGAGGTCTCGGTCTTCCTGATCCTGCCGGACGCGGAGATCGTGCCGGACTCCAACCGCTTCACCGTTGACGCCGACGGCGCCTTCGCCGGTCAGACGACCTTCGTCTCCTCCGCGCCGCCGAGCGAGTACCAGATGGTGTTCGAGGGGCTGGACTCCGGCATCGTGGTCTTCGCGGAGCTGACCATCCAGGAGGAGCCCACGGCGGGCGTGACGCCGCCGACGCCGACGCCCGCCGTCCTGCCCGGCACCGGCACCGCACCGGTCGCCACGCCGGTCCCGGGGAACGTCTCCTTCACCGGCTGACCCTCCGCACACGACCGACGCGGGGCGTCCCTCCCACCGGGGAGGGGCGCCCCGCGTCGTCGTGTCGTCGCGTCCGTTCCCGGTCACGGACGGGAGGCCCGCAGCACGACCGCGCGGTCCGCACCACCTCAGGTGGTGACGTCCGTCGCTCCGGCGACCAGGGCCTCCAGGACGACGCGGACCGCCGGTCGGACCGCTCGGTCCGGCCGCACGAGCGCCTCGATCCGCCGTCCGGCGCGCACGTCGGCGAGGGTGGCGAGGTGGAACCGTCCGGGTGCGCGCGTCCGTGAGGTGTACCGCGGGACGAGCGCGATGCCGTGTCCGGCCGCGACGAGGTTCTCGATGACCGGCAGGTGGATCGTGCGGAACGCGACCGACGGCGGTGCGTCCGAGGCCGCGGCCATGGCGGTGAGCACGCGGTCGATCGGGTAGTCCTCCGGGACGCCGATCCAGGTCTCGCCGAGGACGTCCTCGATCCCCACGCGTTCCCGGCCCGCGAGGGGGTGGTCGAGCGGCAGGGCGACGTCGAGCGGTTCCCGGAGCAGCGCGACGGTCTCCACCGCGGGACGGTCGGCACGGCGCGCCCCGTCGGGCCGGTGACCGATGACGACGTCGTGGTCGGCGGTGAGCGGGGCGAACTCCCCCTCGCTGACGTCGACGTCGGAGAGTTCGAGGGCGATGCCCGGGTGCTCGCGCATCCGCGTCAGGAGCCCGGGCAGCAGCAGTTCCGCGGCCGAGGGGAACACCGCGAGGTCGACGGTCCCGGTCGCACCGGCGAGGTGTTCGGCCCAGGCGGACTCGACGGTGGCGAGGGCGGTGGCGACGCCGGTGGCCATCCCGGCCAGGACACGACCGTGCTCGGTGAGCCGCACACCACGACCGACGCGTTCCACGAGCGGCACCCCGGCCTGGCGCTGCAGCGTCCGGAGCTGCTGTGACACCGCACTCGGTGTCCGGTGCGTGGCGGCGGCGACCGCGGTCACGCTCCCGCGTTCGGCGAGCTCGCGGAGGACCGGCAACAGGGCGATGTCGAACCCGACCATGCAGGGACCCTACAACGATCCTGTCGGAACGTACGCTGGTGCTACTGGTTCAGGTGCGGGACGATCATCCGGTGCTGTTCCGCGATCGCATCCTCGCCCTCGTCGTCGCCGTCGCCTGGGGTCTGAACTTCCCGGCGACCGCGATCGCCCTCGAGCACTTCCCGCCGTTCCTGCTCGCCGCGGTGCGCTTCACACTGCTCGCCGTGCCGACCCTGCTCTTCGTGCCGCGGCCGCAGGTGCCGTTCCGGTGGATCCTCCTCGTCGGCTCCACGCTCGGCGTCGTGCAGTTCGCGTTCCTCTACCTGGGCATGTCGGCCGGGATGCCCTCGGGGCTGGCGTCGCTCGTCATCCAGGCCGCGGCGCCCTTCACCGTCGTGCTCGCCGGGGTCCTGCTCCGCGAACGCCTGACCACCCGGCAGGTCGTCGGCGTGAGCATCGCCGTCGCCGCGCTCGGCGTCATCGCGGTGCACCGGGCGCAGACGGCCGCGCTGCTCCCCGTCGTCCTCGTGCTCCTGGGGGCGATCGGGTGGGCGACGGGCAACGTGGCGACGCGCCGGACGGGACCGGTGAATCCGCTGCACCTGACGCTCTGGTGGGCGGTCGTCCCGCCGATCCCGATGGCCGTGCTGTCGTTCGTGGTCGAGGGCCCGGAACGGATCGGGCAGGCACTGGGCACCGCGTTCACGCTCGAGGCGCTGCCGGCCGACCTCGGCGTCCTGTACATCGTCGTCGCGGCGAGCCTGGTGGGCTACGGCATCTGGTCGCGGTTGATGGGGAAGTACCCGTCGAGCACGGTCGCGCCGTTCTCGATGCTCGTGCCCGTCGTGGGGGTGCTCGCGTCCTGGGCGGCCTTCGGCGAGGTGCCCGATGCGGTCGAGGCCGTGGCCGGGGCGGTCGTGGTCGCGGCGGTGCTGTGGTCCTCGCGCCCGCCGCGGACCGGCCTGGCCATCGGGACGCCGCCGGGTGCTCGGGACGCCGCGGGGCCCGGCGGCGTCCCGAGGGCGTCCGGGCGTCCTGCGCAGACGGGGGCGTCCCGGCCCGACTCCGGCTCCGGGCCCGCCGCCCCGGTCAGCCCCGGTGCTGGCGTCGCTCCGCGATGATCCCGGCGAGCGCGCCGCGGAGGTGCGGGTACCGGAACTCGTAGCCGGCCTGCACGAGCCGGGTCGGCACCACCCACCGGCTCTTGAGCACGAGTTCGGTCTCGGTGCGGATCGCGAACGCCCCGAGCTCGAGCATCCACCGCCACGTCGGCAGCCCGAAGCGGCGCCCGACGGCGTCCCGGATCGTCGCCATCACCGTGCGGTTGTCGGACGGGTTCGGGCTCGTCACGTTGACCGGGCCGTCGAGGTCCTCGTGGTCGCGGACGAACCGGATCGCGCCGAAGACGTCCTCGATGTGCACCCAGCTGAACCGCTGCCGACCGTGGGTGTGCCGGTCGTGGTGGTACGTCCCCGCGGCCAGGCGCGCCCTGGTGGGGAACCACGGTCCGTCGTACTGGGGTCCGCCCAGGCCGGCCTGCGCGAGGCGGAGCAGGGGGACGAGGGCGCTGCCGTCGCCGAACACGATCGCCATCCGGAGCGCCACGCGGCGGGTGCTCGGCAGGTCGGCGCGGAACAGGGCGTCCTCCCACGCGCGGGCGACACCGACCGAGAAGCCCTCGCCGAGCTCCCCGGTCTCCTCGTCCTGCGGGCGGTCGTCGGCGTGCCGGTAGATGGTCGCGGTGGACGCGTTCACCCACAGCGGCGGCGGGTGCTCGGCGGTCCGGATGGCCTCGGCCAGTTCGAGCGTCGTGTCGACCCGGGAGCGCAGGATCTCCGCGCGGTTGCGGCGCCCGTACCGGCAGTCGACGCTCTTGCCCGCCATGTTCACCACGAGGTCGGCGCCGTCGACGAGCTCGCGGATCCGCAGGGTGTTCCCCCAGACGGCGTCGCCGGTGCGACCGACCGTGACGACCTCGTAGCCCTCGTCGCGGAACGCGTCCTGCAGGTACCGGCCGACGAACCCGCTCGCCCCCGCCACCACCACGCGTCGCTGCTGACCGCTCATGCTGTCCTCCTGATCCCGGTCACTCGTCGGGTACGACGGCGTACCGGAACGCCCCCTCGTACCGGTACAGCGTGCCGAGCACCGGTGCGCAGAGCACCAGGGACACGCGCTGCACGTCGGCTTCGTCATCGAATCGTTCCGTGAGCTCGACCCGCGGTGCGACGACGGCCGGGAGGCTCCACGCGCGTCCCAGCGCGCGCACCGACACGCGCGTGGAGACCAGGCGGAGGGCCCCGGCGTCGGGTCCGGTCGCCGGGACCTCCACCGTGAGCACCGCGCTCACCCGCCCGCGGGTGCCGAGGTGGTCGACGAGCCCCTCCGGCTCGGCGGTGATCGCGTCGACCATCGTCCGGTCCCCGGAGGCGAAGTGGAAGGTGCGGTGCGCACGCACCGCGGGACGCGCCTCCCGGCCGTCGGCCCGACCACGATCGGCGCGGGAGCTGCCGGACCGGTGGACGTCGCGGCGGCCGGAGCCGGGTTCCTCGTCCGGCGCCGGGCCCCGGCCGACGCGGACCGGGCGGTTCTCGACGGTGAAGGGCACGTCGTGCTCCCAGACCGGGAACATCACCGCGTCCCGCGCGAAGACGGCGAGCACGGGCCACACCCAGCGGCGGGGCGTGCCGACGACGCTGAACGTGCCCGACCCGCGCCCGACGTACCCGGACGGGATCCGGCCGAAGTACGTGCGGAGACGCGGATGGAGCCGCGCGAGGACGTCGGCCGACGCGCTCAGCTCGTACGGCGATCCGCTCACGCTCCCGATCCTGGCACGCCGTCGGACGGGGCTCCTACGATGGCGGTCATGGGACACGACCACGGCCACACGCACGGACACGCGTCCGAGCGTGCGCTGCTGATCGCGTTCTGCATCTCTGCCGGGATCCTGCTCGCCGAGGTCGTCGGCGCGGTCGTCACCGGCTCCCTCGCCCTGCTCGTCGACGCCGGGCACATGGTCGTCGACACCGGCGGACTGGGCATCGGCCTCGTCGCCACACGTCTGGCACGCCGGATCCCGACGGCCCGGCGCACGTGGGGGTACCAGCGGGCGGAGGTCCTCGGCGCGACCGCGCAGGCCGCGGTCCTGCTCGCGGTCGGCGTCTACGTGGTGATCTCCGCCGTGCAGCGGTTGTTCGTGCCCGAGGAGATCGAGGCGGGGCCGCTGCTCGTCTTCGGGGTCGTCGGACTCGTCGGCAACCTCATCGCGTTCGCGGTGCTCGTGCGGGCGTCCGGCGAGGGCTTCACCTCGCGGGCGGCACGGCTCGAGGTCCTGAACGACACCCTCGGGTCCGTCGCCGTGATCCTGGCCGCGGTCGTGCTGTTCCTGACCGGCTGGCAACGAGCCGACTCGGTCGCGGCGCTGCTCATCGGAGCGCTCATCCTGCCCCGGGCCGTGAAGCTCCTGCGCGAGACCGCCGACGTCCTGCTCGAGGCCACCCCGCGCGGACTCGACCTGGACGCGGTGCGCGGGCACATCCTCGAGCTCGACCACGTCATCGCGGTGCACGACCTGCACGCGACGCTCGTGTCGACCGGCGTCCCGAACCTCACCGCACACGTCGTGGTGGACGACCACTGCTTCACGACGGCGCACGCCCCCGCGATCCTCGACGAACTGCAGCAGTGCGTGGCGGAGCACTTCGACGTGCCGGTCGAGCACTCGACCTTCCAACTCGAGCCGGCGTCACACCAGCGGCACGAGCACGAGGTGCACGCCTGATCCTCCCCCTGGTGCCCCCGGGCGTCAGCAGTCGGACTCGTCCGTCGGGTAGGCCGTGATGACCCGCTCGGTCGTCGCGGACACGATCACCTTGACGAAGCCGTCCGGGCTCGGCGCGCTGCCGTCGTCGAACCGCACGGGCGCGGCGTAGCAGACCTTGCCGTCGCCGGCGTCGACCGGCAGGCCCTTCTGCGGGTTCGTCACCGCGGTCCGCACGGCGGTGAGCATGGCGTCGTCCCAGTCACGCGCATCGGTGTGTCCACGGAGGACGTCCTGCCAGTCGGCGGTGTGCCGGACCCTGATGTGTTCGTACCCCTGCGCGGCGTTCCCGCACTGCAGGACGACGGTGCCGAGGGCGGCGGTGTCGTACGACGCGACCTCTGCACGGGTGTCGGTGCCGCAGCGGTCGAGCACCGCGGCGCCCGGCAGGTCGGGTCCCGTCCGGGCGATGACCGCCACGCCGCCCGCGTCGCCCTCGCCGCCCGGCGTCGACTGCGGCTCGTCGGCGGTCGTGGACGCGGTCGCCGACGGTGCGGCGGAGAGGACGGCGTCGTCACCCTCCCGAGCGTTCGTCAGGGCGAAGCCGCCGACCACGAGGACGGCGGCGACCGCCGCGGCGATGCCGGTCAGCGTGGAACGCGGGCGCTTCTGGGCCATCGGGCCAGTATGCCGGAGGGGTGCGGGCCTCCCGGTCGGACCGGCGGGCTGCTGCACCGCGGCGCGGTCGTCACGGTCGTCGGGACACCGCGCGACCCCGCCCGACCCGGGCGACGCCGAGGTGGCGAGCGGCGCCGGACCGGGGGCGGCGTCTCGCGGCGGTCAGGCGCGCGCGGCCAGCCGTCCGCCCGCGACGATCGCGAGCACGGAGACGAGCACCACGTACCCGATGAGGACCGGCAGGGTGGGCAGGACGAGCAGTGCGGCACCGACCGCGACGACCGGGATCGTGAGCCCGGCGTAGGCGATGAGGAACGTCGCGGCGAGGACGCCACCGCGCTCCTCGGGGCCGACGAGGGCTCCGGCACTGCCGATCGAGGCGCGGAACAGCAGACCCACACCGGCACCGGCGACGACCCCGCCACCGATGAACCCGGCGACCTGCAGCACCACCGCCGAGACCGCGAGGACCGCGAGACCGCCGACGAGCAGGCCGACACCGAGGCGGATCTGCCTGCGCTGCGGGAGCGCGGCGAACACGATCTGCGACAGGGCACTCGCGGCGAAGACCCCGAAGGTCGTGGCGCCGGCGGCCAACCGGTCGGTGACGTGGAACGTCGTCCCGAGGAACGTCGGCGCGACGGAGGTGAACAGCCCCTGCACCGCGAGGGCGGCGAAGGCCCCGGTGCCGGCGGCCCAGAACGCGGCGCTCTGGCCCTCCGGAGCCTGCAGGCGCTGCGGGTGGTACGGCACCGGCGCGGCCGGACGGTCGACGGTCTCCGGGACGGCCAGCACGACGACGAACGCGACCGCCAGGGCGACGACGAACACGACGTAGGGCACCATGAGCGGCTGACCGACGAACTCCGCGAGGGCGCCACCGACGAGGGCGCCCAGCGACAGGCCGCCGAGGTTGACGACGCCCGCGGCGACGCTGGCGCCCTTCGCCGAGGACTCGTCGCCGGTGGCCCGCACCTTGAGCTCCCCGAGGTGTGCGGTCGCCGTCGCGGTCAACGTGCCGACACCCAGCCCGGTGACGAGTCGCGCCACGATCAGACCGGTGACGTCGTTCCAGAGGAGGAACAGCACCGCGGCGACGAGCTCCAGCGCCACGGACACGAGGATGAGTGGACGACGCCCGTGCACGTCGCTGAGGTGTCCGGCGAGCCAGAGGGAGCCGACGACGCCCAGACCGTACGCGGCGAAGACGACGGTCGTCGTGAACGTCGGGAAGCCGTCGCGCGCCTGGTAGATGACGTAGAGCGGCGCGGGGACGGTCGCGAAGGCCATCACCGAGGTGAACGCGAAGGCGACGGCCCAGAAGCCGAAGCCGTGCCGACGGCGGGTGTGCGCACGGCGACCACGGGGAGCCGGAGCGGTGGCCTGGGCGCCGGTCGCCGGCGTTTCGATGACGGTTGACATGCCCCGATCGTCCCGCCGGTTGACCATCGGGTCAAACGCAGCTCCTTGATGGCCGGCATCGATCTCGTCGATGATGTCCGGATGGAGACCCGCTTGCTCGAACAGTTCGTCACGGTCGCGGCCGAGGGCAGTGTCACCCGTGCCGCCGAGCGCCTGTGGGCGGCGCAGTCGACGGTGTCCGCGGGGATCGCGAGCCTGGAACGGTCGCTCGGGACCCGCCTGTTCGAGCGTGGCGGCCGGCGGCTCGTCCTCACCCCGACCGGAGCGGACCTCCTGCCCCACGCCCGGGCCGTGCTGGAGTCGCTCGACCGGATGCGTGACCTGGCCGCGGCGTCGGACGCGGAACTGCGCGGTCGGGTGCGCCTCGGCATCTTCACGAGCATGGACGTCGTCGACCTGACTGGCGTCCTGCGCGACTTCCGGCGGCAGCACCCGCTCGTCGCCGTCGAACTGATGACCTCGCCGAGCGGGACGACCGGGCTCGTGCAGGACCTCGTGGCCGGGCGCCTCGACCTCGCGTACACGGGCCTGCCGAACACGCCGTCCGGGGTCGTGGTGGAGCCGCTCCGGGAGATGCCCTTCCGGGTGTTCCTCGCCGCCGACCACCCGCTGGCCGGCCGGCGCTCGGTGTCCCTCGCCGACCTGGCCGACGAGACCTTCGTGGACACCGCGCACGGGTTCGGCAACCGCATGATCCTGGACGCGGTGCTCGAGCGGCTCGGCATCCGACGTCGGGTGGTCGCCGAGATGAACGACATGCCCGCGGTGGTCCGGTTCGCCTCGGCCGGGATCGGTGTCGGGGTCGTCCCGGACTCCGGCGTCCGCTTCGACGGCGCGGTGCTCGACCTCGAGGACGTGGTCGAGCCGCTGCGGATCGGGCTCGCCATGCGGGCGGACCCGGAGCCGAACCGGGCAACACAGGCACTGGCGCGGGCGATCGTGGCGGCCCGGCGCTGAGCCGCGCGCGCGGCCGGAGCCCTGCGGATGGTCGGCCCAGCCCCCGTCGGGTCAGCCGCCGCCGGGTCAGCCGCTGTGTCAGCCGCCTCCGGAGTCAGCCCCGTCACGTCAGCCGCGGTCGGGTCAGCCCGGCGGTGAACCGCCGCCGGGTCAGCCGCGGAGCAGCGGCGCGACGGCCTCGACCGACCGCCGGGCCGCCGCCGTGGTCGACAGCACGCCGACCAGGACGATGACGGCGCCGATGCCCACGACGATCCACCACATCGGATGGGTCGCGACCGCGAACGCGGGGCTGACCGTCGCGACCGCACTCGCCCCCGTGACGGTCCCGGCGAGCGCGACGCCGAGGGACACCCCGGTCTGCCGACTGGTCGACGCGACGGCCGCCGCCGACCCGGACTGCGTGCGGGGCATGCCGGAGACCGCGGTGTTCGTGATGGGCGCGTTCACCATGCCGAACCCGAAGCCGAACAACACGAAGGCGACCACGAGGACCCACATCGGCGTCGAGACCTGCACGGTGGTCAGGACCGCACCGGCCGCACCGATCCCCAGACCCGCGAGGACGAGCGGCACCCGCGTCCCCACCGTGCCGATGAGTCGCCCGGAGACCGGCGACACGACCATCGTCGCGAGGGCCGACGGCAGCGTCCACAGCCCCGCTTCGAAGGGGGTCAGGCCGCGCACCTCCTGCAGGTACAGGGCGCTGAGGAACAGGAACGCACCGTTCGCCCCGAACGCCACGAGCGCGGTGCCCACGGCGGACGAGAACGGGACGCTCCGGAAGAAGCGGAGGTCGATGAGCGGCTCGGCGGTCCGACCTTCGACGACCACCAGGGCGACCAACGCGGCCGCGGCGAGGACGAACAGACCCAGCGTGCCCGCGGACGCCCAGCCCAGGCGAGGGCCCTCGATCAGCCCGCCGACCAGGCTCGCGAGCAGCACGATCACGATGCCCTGCCCGAGCGGGTCGAACCGCCGGGGCTTCGGCGACCGCGACTCCGGGACGAACAGGAACGTGAGGACGATGGCGGCGATGCCGATCGGCACGTTGATCCAGAAGATCGCGCGCCACCCGACGGTGTCGGTCAGCGCTCCGCCGACCAGGGGACCCAGCCCCATCGACACCCCGACGACCGCGCCCCAGACGCCGACCGCGCGGGCACGTTCCTTCGCGTCGTCGAACGTCGCCGTGATGATGCTCATCGCGACCGGGTTCATCATCGAGCCGCCGACGGCCTGCACCATGCGGAAGACGACGAGCCACTCGACGCTCGGAGCGAGCGAGCAGAGCAACGACCCGACGGTGAAGAGCGCGAGACCGACCTGGAACGTCGTCCGACGGCCGATCCGGTCGGCGGTCGACCCCGACAGCAGGAGCAGGCTCGCGAGGACGAGCGTGTAGGCGTCGATGGTCCACTGCAGGCCGGCGATGGGGCTGTGGAGTTCGCGTCCGATCGACGGGAGGGCGACGTTCACCACGGTGGCGTCCATCGACACGATGAACAGGCTCATGCAGCAGACCGCGAGGATGAGGGTGCGGTGCCGGTACCGGCTCGGCAGCGCGGGGTCTCCCTGCTCGGGACGGCGTCGGCCGCGGGCCGTGCGTCCCGCCGCCGCTTCAGTGGAAGCCGTCGTCGTCTCCTCGTCCGGGGGTGTTGTGCCCGCCGAGCATGTCGTTGTCGTCCTGGTCGGAGGTCGACGTCAGCTGGAGCATCGCCATCACGACGACCACGACGACGAAGCCGACGCCGAAGAAGACGAGCGCGAGCGTGGGCTCCCGTGTCGACATCAGCACGACGAGGCCGACGACCACCGCGATGACCGCGGAGATGCCGAGGAGTTCGACCGGGCGCAGGCGGTCACGACGGCTGGGGGTGGTCATACGTGTGGTGCTCCGTCCGGGGTAGCCGCCGGAGCAGCCGTCCCCCACTTGTGCGAGAGGCCGGCGATCAGGTGGAAGACCGCCGCGATGGCGAGGTAGGCGCCGAGCAGGCCGACGAGGACGATCGAGGCGTCGAGGGTGCCGGTGACGCGTTCGACGCCACCGAGCTGCTGCGAGTAGTCGGGCGGGGTCACGAGGAAGGCGACCGCGAGCAGCAGCGTGAGAGCTCCGACGGTCGTCCAGTCCCGGGCGAACGGTGACCGCCCACGAGCGCGGAGTCCCTGCGACAGTTCGAGTGCGCCGGTCAGGACGGCGGAGCACACGACGACGGTGATCAGCGCGGGGAGACCGAGACCGCTGCACGCGATCGCCGCGACGCCGGCGACGATGGACAGGGCGGCCTGCGCCGTCCCGGATCGCCGCGAGCGGTCGTCCCCAGGCAGCCGCGAGGTGCTCCCCCAGGCGAGGACGGCCCCGTCGACGAGGGCGAAGACGCCGAACAGCACGAGGCCGAAGCCGGCCGAGTGGTTCGGGGAGAACGTGATCACCATCGCGATCACGGCTGCCGGGACTGCCCGGAGGACCGGGACCGGCCAGTACCGTGCTCGCTGCGCGGCGTCGTCCACGGAGTGGGACACGGGACCTCTCTCGGGCTGTCGGTTCGTACGGTCGATCCTACCGCCGCGTCCGTGGGCACCCGCCCGACCGTCGACCCCGGCGGTCGGACGGGGCGGACCACGATCCGCCCCGTCCGTGGCACTAGTGCTCTTCCGGTGCCTCCGCTGCGTCCCCGGGACCGCGTCGACGGACGAGCCACACGGTCGCACCGGTGCCGGTCAGCACGATCCCGGCCAGGCCCACCAGGCCGAGCCCCTGCGTTCCCGTGTAGGCGAGGGCACCCGGCTGCCGCGGTGCCGTCGCTCCGGGAGCACCACTCCCGTCGCCGGTGCCCGGCCCGTGCTGGTCCACCGGTCCGTCCGGCCGTCCGGCAGGTCCCGGCGTCGGGTCCGGGCGACCGGCGTCGCCCGGTCCACCCGTGTCACTCGGCCCGTCGGGGTCCCCCGGGCCGTCGGGACCGTCCGGCCCGTCGGGACCACCCGGGCCGTCCGGCTCGATCACCTCGATCGGCACCTCAGGCGACTCCTCGCCGCCGTCGGGGTCGGTCGGCGAGGTCGCCGTCGCGACGTTCACCACGTCGGAGCCGTCACCCGTGTAGCCGGCGTCCAGTCGGGCGCGGAACCGGAACGCGTGTTCCTGCCCGGGGGCGACGTCCCCGCCGCCGGTGCACGTCACACGCTGGCCGTCGGCCGTGCACGCGTCGTCCGACCCGACGAACGCAAGCTGCTCCGGCAGGTCGTCGACCGCGCCCACGTCGTGAGCGGTGGAGGGACCGCCGTTCCGTGCGGTGACCGTGTACTCGAGCTCGTCCCCGGGCTCGACGGGATGGTCCGGCGCGACGCTCTTGTCCGTCGTCATCTGGGCGACCGCCGTCACGGGCGCCGAGGCCCGTGACACGTTGTCAGCGGGTCGCGCGTCGAACAGCCCCGGGGCGATCGCCACGGTGGCCTCACTGTCGATCTGCCCGGTCGTGCCCGGGTCGAGCTGCCCGGACACCGTGAAGGTCGCGGCCGCTCCACGCCGCAGGCCGAGGGTCGTCGCGACGTCGCCGGTGCCCGAGGCGTCGGCACAGCTGGAGGGCGCGGGGACGCTGCACGTCCAGGTCACGTCGTGGAGC
Organism: Curtobacterium sp. MCBD17_008; assembly: GCF_003234475.1. Classification (NCBI taxonomy): domain Bacteria; kingdom Bacillati; phylum Actinomycetota; class Actinomycetes; order Micrococcales; family Microbacteriaceae; genus Curtobacterium; species Curtobacterium sp. MCBD17_008. Next base: position 13,438 of record NZ_QKTK01000023.1, read on the forward strand.
TCGTCCGGTACGTCGACGGCGACCGCGCTCGGGTCGGAGTCGTTCGCCCCCACGTTCGAGGCGGTGACCGTGTACGCGACCCGGTCGCCGGCGACGACGGGCGGCATGTCGTGCTCGATCCGGAGGTCGGCCGGCTGCGTCACCCGCAGTGCATCGATCTCGTGCACGCTCCGGAAGGATCCGGTGGCCGCCGTGAACCCGAGCCGGAGGGTGGGTGGGAGCGGAGCCTGGTCCGGCCCCTGCAGTTGGACGTGGTCGAGGACGGTGCGCATCCCGCCGTCCGCGGAGGCGAGTCGGACGGTCAGGGTCAGCCCGCCGTCCTCGGGCAGCAGCACCACGCGGACCTTCCGTGGTGTGGCGGTGCCGGTCGCGACGCCGCCCGGGACCTGCGCGTGCTGGACGAACCGGTACCCCGTCGTCCCGTTCCCGGACCCCCGGATGGTCACGGTGTCCGGCGTCCGACCGGGCCCGCTCTCATTGAAGGGCAGCGAGAAGTTGCCGTACTGGTCGAGGGCGACCCCCGCGAACGCCCCGGGGAGTCCGGGGAGGGTGCACTCGTGCGCTCCCTGGTTCGTCGCCGACCGGCAGGAGTACCCGAGCGCCGCGCCGTACGCGCCGACCCCGGGTGCGACCGCCCCGTCCGACAGGGACAGCAGCAGACCGTCGGCCCCCTGCTCGTACGGCGTGTACATGGCGTAGTCGAACTCGATGTCGAGCCCGAGGCTCGACGGGAAGGAGTCGTCCATCGCCCAGGCACCGGCAGCGTCGACGTCGGCATCGGTCAGGCGGAGGCGCCCGTCGACGATGTGGGCGTCGCCACTCAGGGTGCCCCCGTCAGCCGTGCTGAAGCCGGTCGACCAGGGGAACGGCAGGTCGTCCGCCGCTGCACCGCCGCCGACGCCGAGCGGCACCGTGCTGCCGACCGCGACGGCGACCGCGGTCCCGGCGATCCACCGCCGGAGTCCGCGGCGTGCGCGCGACGGACGGGACGAGCGCGGCCGCCGGGGCGGTCGGCTGCGGACGGCGGTGGGGGTGGGAGGCGGGCCGGAGCAGGTCGTGTCATGTGTCATGTCACGATCTTCGCGAGCCGGCTCCCCGCGCCTCCGGTCGGGGTGCCGCCCTGTGGATTGATGCCGCTCCCCTCCCAGGTGTGGAGGGGAGCCCGACCGCTACGCCACCCAGACCGTCGTGCCGCCGGGCAGTTCGTCGTCGCCCAGCGGGCCCGAGGTGACCACGACGGCTCCCTGGGGCATCGGGACCGGCTCCGTCCCGAAGTTCGTGTAGGACCGCCAGCCGTCGTGCCGGGCGAAGGCGACGACCTCCGGCGAGTCGGTCTCGAGCCACTCGAGCGCCTCACCCTGCTGCAGCCGGCGACGGGCGGACAGTGCCTCACGGTAGAACGACAGCGTCGACCCGGGCACCCGGTCCTCGGCCTCGACGCTGCTCGCGCCGAAGTCGGTCGGCTGCGGCAGGTGCGGAGCAGCGTCGCCGAAGCCGAACGAGGGCCCGGACTTCGTCCACGGGATCGGCACCCGGCAGCCGTCGCGGCCCTTCACGGTGTGCCCGGTGCGGATCCACTTCGGGTCCTGCAGCTGGTCGTGCGGGATCGCGGGCGCCTCGTGCAGCCCGAGCTCCTCGCCCTGGTAGACGTAGGACGAGCCGGGCAGCGCGAGCACGAGGAGCGTTGCCGCCCGGGCCCGACGGAGGCCGGCGGCGCGGTCGAGGGGCGGCGTCTCGCCGTCGGACATGAGCCAGGCGTCCGTGTCGGCGTCGTCGGGCAGGCCGTAGCGCGTGGCGTGGCGCACGACGTCGTGGTTCGAGAGCACCCACGTGCTCGAGCCACCGGAGGTCTCCGCGGCGTCGAGGTTCTGCTCGATGAGCGACCGGAACACGGCCGCCTCGAACGGTGCCTCGAGGAGGTCGAAGTTGAAGGCCTGACCGAGTTCGGTCGGTCGGGCGTAGAGGACACGGCGGGGGGCCGGGGACCACGCCTCGGCGATCGCGGCGCGCGGCGGGGCGTACTCGTCGAGGACCTTCCGCCACTCGGTGAAGATCGCGTGGACCTCGTCGCGGTCGTACAGCGGGTCGGAGCCGTCGAGGGGCAGGGCTTCACCGTTCGACGGCCGGTACGGCTCCGACAGGTCCTTCGCGAGCCCGTGCGCGACGTCCACGCGGAACCCGTCGACCCCGCGGTCGGACCAGAACCGGAGGGTGTCCTCGAAGTCCTGCCGCACCTCGGGGTTCGTCCAGTCCAGGTCGGGCTGCTCGGGAGCGAAGAGGTGCAGGTACCACTGGCCGTCCGGCACCCGCGTCCACGCGCTGCCGCCGAAGTTCGACACCCAGTCGCTCGGCGGCTGGTCCCCGTCCGGGCCGGATCCGTCCCGGAACACGTACCGGGCCCGTTCGGCGGACCCGGGGTCGGCCGCGAGCGCCGCCCGGAACCACGCGTGCTGGTCCGAGGTGTGGTTCGGCACGAGGTCGACGATGACGCGCAGGTCGTGCTCGTGCGCGGTGGAGATCAGCTCGTCGATCCCGTCGAGCGTCCCGAGCTTCGGGTCGACGTCCCGGTAGTCGGCGACGTCGTAGCCGCCGTCGGCGAGCGGTGACGGGTAGAAGGGCGACAGCCAGACGGCGTCGACACCGAGCTCGGCGAGGTACGGCACCCGGCTCGTCACACCCGCGATGTCGCCGATGCCGTCCGCGTCCGAGTCGGCGAAGCTCCGCGGGTAGACCTGGTAGACGACGGCCTGCCGCCACCAGTTCGGATCGGTGGTGCGGGGCGTGTCACTCGGCGTCTTCTTCACGTGGCCGACAGTACCGACGGCCCCTCCGCACGGCTCGGGCGGGCGGACACGCCGGAGGTCACCGCGGGGAATCCCGCGCTGGACGGATCGGTTGTCGCTTCAACCACCACGACCAGAAGGAACGCCATGACCCAGATCGTCGCCCTCGTCGGCAGCCTCCGCGCCGGCTCCACCAACCGCCAGCTCACCGAGGCCGCCGTCCAGCACGCACCGGAGGGCATCGAGCTCACGGTCTTCGACGGCATCGTCGACCTGCCCTTCTACAACGAGGACCTCGACGGCGACACCCCGCCCGCCGCGGCCGTCGCCTTCCGCGAGGCGGTCGCCGACGCCGACGGCCTGCTCCTCGTGACCCCGGAGTACAACGGGACGATGCCGGCGGTGCTGAAGAACGCCCTCGACTGGGCGTCGCGTCCGTTCGGTTCCTCGCCCATCTCCGGCAAGCCGGTCGCCGTCATCGGTTCCGCGTTCGGCCAGTACGGCGGGGTCTGGGCCCACGACGAGGCCCGCAAGGCCGCGGGCATCGCCGGCGCGAAGGTCCTGGAGGACGTCAAGGTCGCGATCCCGCAGTCGGTCGTCCGCTTCGCCGAGACCCACCCCCGTGAGGACGAGGAGGTCGTCGGTCTCGTCCGCGGCGCCCTGACCGCGCTCGCCGACGCGGCCGGCGAGCCGGTCGCGGCGTAGCCCGTCCGGTCGGAACGCGACCGGGGACGGACGGGAGGCGCGGTGCGAGCGAGCACCGAGCCTCCCGTCCGTCTGCTGGACGTCCGCCGCATCGCTAGACAGCCTCGCTACCAGACGGATTATCCTTTCGGGATGACCACGCAGGAGATCTCGGAGGCGTCCGGCTACTGGTTCCCGGACGACGACGCGACCCAGCGCGGTGTCGCCGTGTTGAACGCCCTCCGTCGCTACCGCGCCGCCGAGACCGCCATGCGTCGCCGCACGCGTGACTCGATGGGCATGGGCGAGACCGACCTGCTGGCCATCCGTCACCTGCTGCAGGCGCAGCGCTCCGGGCACGCCGTCAGCCCGAAGGACCTCTCCGCGTACCTGAAGATCTCGTCGGCGTCGACGACGATCCTGGTCGACCGACTCGTCAAGAGCGGGCACGTCCGGCGCGAGCCGCACCCGACCGACCGCCGCGGCCTCATCATCGTGCCGACGGTGGAGACCGACGCCGAGGTGCGCGCCACGCTCGGTGTCATGCACCGGCGCATGATGGGCATCGCCGAGGGACTCAGCGCGCAGGACGCCCGCGTCGTCGCGGTGTTCCTCGAGCAGATGCGCACCGCGGTCGACCAGGTCGACCCGCCCGTCGTCGCGCACTGACGTCCACCGGCGTCTCGACCGCGCCGTGACGCGCCCCGCCGCGCCGCGGGGGACGCCACCTCGACACCCACTGGGAACACGGGGGGAGCGAGCGGGTAGACCGGGATCGTCAACACCGCGAAGAAGGAGTCGTCACATGCACGCGTCGGACACGCTCGCCGCCAACCTCCAGAAGGTCCTCGTCGACCTGATCGACCTGCACCTGCAGGGCAAGCAGGCCCACTGGAACATCCTCGGCACCAACTTCCGCGACCTCCACCTGCAGCTCGACGAGATCGTCGAGGCCGCCCGTGAGTTCGCCGACGACATGGCGGAGCGCATGCGTGCGCTCTACGCCGTGCCGGACGGCCGTTCCGCGACCGTCGCGGCCGGTACCCACCTCGACCCGTTCCCGGACGGCGAGGTCCTCACGCACGACGCGATCGACCTGATCACGCTGCGCCTCTACCAGACCACCGCCACGATGCGTGACGTGCACGACGAGGTCGACGAGGAAGACCCGACGACCGCCGACCTGCTGCACGGCTTCATCGAGCGCCTCGAGCAGCTCGCGTGGATGGTCAGCGCCGAGAACCGCGCCCCCCGGACGCCCCTTGCGAGTGCGACGACCCCCGCGGTGGCTGAAGCTTCCGAGCACGAGTAAGCCCGGACCGGACGTGGACCTCGGGATCCAGGGCAAGACCGCTCTCGTCTTCGGTGGTGACTCCGGCATCGGCTGGAACACGGCGCGCATCCTCCTGGCGGAGGGTGCGACCGTCGTCGTCACCGACATCGACCAGAGCCGCCTCGACACGAGCGCGGACCAGCTCGAGGCGCCGCACGGCAAGCTGCACGCGTTCGCGGCCGACGTCCGCAGCGCCGACAGCCTGGCCGCGCTGCACGCGGAGGTGCGGGACGCCGTCGGCGAGATCGACATCCTCGTGCAGTCCTCGGGCGTCACGGGCGCACAGGGCATGTTCCACGAGATCGACGAGGCCGGCTGGCAGGAGACGCTGGACATCGACCTGATGGGGCCGGTCCGCATCACCCGCGAGTTCATCAGCGACCTGCGGAACGGCGGCTGGGGCAGGATCGTCTACCTGGTGTCCGAGGACGCCAGGCAGCCGTACGACGACGAACTGCCCTACTGTGCCGCCAAGGCGGGGGTGCTCTCGTTCGCGAAGGGCCTCTCGCGCTCCTACGCGCAGGAGGGGCTGCTCGTGAACACGGTCTCCCCCGCGTTCATCCACACCCCGATGACCGACGCCATGATGGACAAGCGGTCGAAGCAGCTCGGCACCTCGTTCGACGAGGCGATCTCGAGCTTCCTCGACGAAGAGCGTCCGTACATGGAACTGAAGCGCCGAGGTGAGCCGGAGGAGGTCGCCAACGTCGTGGCGTTCCTGTGCTCGGAGCTCGCCAGCTTCGTCAACGGGGCGGACTACCGCGTCGACTCCGGCTCGGTCGCGGCCATCTGACGGAGGACCCGTGACGCACCACCGACACCTCATCATCGGCGGCGGGATGGTCGCCGACTCCGCTGCCCGCGGCATCCGCGAGCTCGACCCCGACGGCACGATCGGGATCATCAGCGAGGACGTCGACCGCCCGTACGCCCGTCCGGCCCTGTCCAAGAAGCTCTGGACGGATCCGGACTTCAGCTGGGACGACGGGGTCGACCTGCACACCGAGGAGACCGGCGCCGAGTTCGTGCTCGGCACCAGGGTCGAGTCGATCGACCGCGCGGCGAAGACCGTGACGACCGCCGACGGGCAGACGATCGGCTACGACCGGCTGCTCCTGGCCACCGGCGGCGGTCCGCGGGACCTGCCCGGTCTCCGGCCGTCCGACCGGGTGCTCAGCTACCGCAGCGCCGCCGACTACCGGACACTCCGACGGCACGCCGATGCGGGTGCCTCCGTGGTCGTCGTCGGCGGCAGCTACATCGGGACCGAGATCGCCGCGGGCCTGGTGCAGAACGGTGCCCGCGTCACGCTCGTCACCCCCGACGACGTGCTCGGTGGTCACATGTTCCCGGCGGCACTGGCGGCCGTCTTCCAGCAGCGCTTCGTCGATGCCGGGGTGGAGGTCCGCACGGGCAGTCGGGTCACGTCGGGCGAGGAGACGGCCGACGGCGTCGTCCTGACCCTCGACGACGGCTCGACGGTGACCGCCGACGTCGCCGTCGCCGGCCTGGGCATCGATCCTGCCACGCAGCTCGCCGAGGACGCCGGCCTCGCCGTCGACGACGGCGTGCGCGTGTCCGCGACGCTCAGCACGGACGACCCCGCGGTGTATGCCGCCGGCGACGTCGCGTCCTACCCGGACCGGCTGCTCGGCACCCGCCGCGTCGAACACGTCGACAACGCGCAGCAGCAGGGTCGGCAGGCCGGTCGCAACCTGGCCGGAGCGGGCGAGCCGTACGAGCACACCCCGATGTTCTACTCCACCGTCTTCGACGTCCGGTACGAGGCCGTCGGCGTCGTGTCCTCCTCGCTCCGCACCGTCGAGGACTGGGCCGAACCACACGAGCGGGGCGTCGTCTACCACCTGGACGACGACGACCTGGTCGTCGGCGCGCTGCTCTGGAACGTGCCCGGCAAGACCGACGAGGCCCGCAAGGTGCTGGCCGAGGCGCATGCGCTGACACCGGACATGCTGCCCGGCACCATCACCGCCGACTGACCGGCGCGGCGCCACGGCCGGCCGGGAGGCCCGGAACCGGTCCCGCAGGGACCGGTTCCGGGCCTCCTGTGCGGACGGGGTCAGAAGGGTCGGCGGTCGCCGCCGCGCTCCGGGGCGACCGTCTCGACGACCGTCTCCCGTTCCTCCGGGTCGACCGGGACGCCGTCGCGGTCGGCCATCGCGACCGCGTGCGCGGACTTGGCTGCCTCCAGCCGCTCGTCGTCGCCCTTCGCCATCCCGACGAGTTCCATGAAGCGCGACTTCACGACGAGCCAGCGGTCGGTCGGGCCGAGGCGGTCGAGGTCGGACGCGGTGGAGTCGTCGCGGACGCGCTGCAGCGAGGAGACCCCGCGGTCCGGGAGCCGACCGTCGACGTGCGCGACGGCGAGGCGTGCGACGGCGTCCGCCTGGGCGTGCATCACCGAGTGCGCGCCCCCGACCACCTCGCGGAGGACCGCGTACGGCAGGGCACGCGCGAGCCGCCGCACCCAGGACCGCGGCACGAGTGCGTCGTGTTCGCCCCGGACGACCAGGGTCCGGGCCTGGACGTCGGCGGCACGCTCCTCGATCGGGTAGGCGATCATCTCGGGCAGGACCTTGCGGAACCAGTGCCACCCGCAGAGCGCGTACGCGGTGACCGCGTGCCACCGCACGGCGGACGGTTCGTGCACGGAGGACCGGAGGAACCGCAGCGCGGCTCTCCGCACCGACCGCGACGCCGGGTCGAGGACCGGGCTGATGAGCACCACGTCGGAGACGTCCGGGCGCCGGGCGGCGACCTCGGTGACGACCTGCGTGCCCATCGAGTGCCCGACCAGCACCGGGTCGTGCAGGCGGAGCTCGTCGATGACCGCCTCGACCGCGTCGGCGTAGCGCTCGATCGACACGGCACCGCGGAAGCGCGGGACCCCGGCGAACCCGGGCAGGTCCAGCGCGTGCACCGGGCCGTACTCGTTGAGGTGCGGCGCGAGCCGTTCGTAGTACGTCGACGCGATGCCGAGGCCGGCCACCAGGACGAAGGCCCGTTCCCCGGGTTCCCCGATCGAGCTGACGCGGACGTACGTGCCGTCGACGGCGATGCGGTCGACGCGCACCTCGACGTCGGCGTCCTCGGCGTGGGCGAGCTCCCCGGCCGGGTCCGGTGCCCCCGGTGGCACGGGGGTCCCCTGGTGCTGCTCGTCGTTCACTGACGCTCCTCGCGGTCGCTGGCGGTCGCCCAGGCTACCGCGAGCACCCCGCCGGGCGGCCCGACGCGCTGGGGTGCACCGGTCGCCGGTCGGTGCCCGGTGACCGGCCGCTCAGCCGGCGAAGGGGAACGCCGGGCGGCCGTGCACCCGTGTCGGCACCGCGAAGACGGACCCGGAGTGCGGCGCCTCAGCGAGCTGCTCGTCGGTCAGGTTCTCGCGTGCCGTGCCCACCAGCAGCAGGGACATGTCCGTCCCGCCGAAGGCGACCGAGGTCACGTTCGGTGCCGGGATCTCGACCGTCTCCAGGTGCGTGCCGTCGGGACCGTACCGCTCGACGCGGGACTCGCCGTAGATCGCGCCCCAGAAGCAGCCCTCGTCGTCACGGACCAGACCGTCGTGCGCCGCGCCGGCGATGAACGGCTCGAGGTCGCCGAGCTCCCCGTCCGGGCCGTACGCACCGCGGTAGACCGTGTCGGTGTCGGTGTCGGTGACGTACATCTCGGAGCCGTCGTCGTTCCACTCCATGCCGTTCGTGGTGCCGAAGCCGTCGCGGAGGACCCGGACCGTGCCGTCCGGCGAGAACGCGTACAGCACCCCGGCCGGCGGCCCGTCCGTCGGGTCCATGCTCCCGACCAGGAAGCGTCCGAACGGGTCGCACTTGCCCTCGTTGAAGCGCATCTCGTCGTTCGCGTGCTGCACGCCGGCGAGTTCGCGCTCGACGTGACCGTCCTGGTCCGTCAGCACCACGGTGTCGTCCTTCGCGGCGACGAACCCACCTGCTGCGCGGGGCTGGAACGACGGCAGCGGCGGGTCGAGCGTCACCGTGTGCAGCACGCGGCCCTCGGCGTCCGCGGTCGTCAGCGTGCCCTGCGGGATGTCCACCCAGCGGGCCACCTGCTGCCCGGGGTCCCACACGATGCTCTCGGCGAGGGTCGCCTGCACGTCGGAGAACACGCGGGCCGGGCCGGTGGTGGCGCTCGTCGTCATGCCGTCCGGTCTACCGGTCGCGCGGTGCCCGGCCGCTCAGACCGCAGTGCGTCCGTCCCGATCGCGCGGGACCGGGACGGACGGCGGTGCGGTCACCGCTCGGTGCAGGTCACTGCTCGGTGCGGGTCACTGCTCGGGCGCGGTCCGACGCAGGACGAGGAAGCGCGACCCGTAGGCGTCGATGCGCAGCGGGAAGCTGCACAGGTCGTCGACGGTGCCGAGCTCGCTGTGGTCCGTCGCGTCGACGACCGTCGCGCCGTGCGGGAGCGACTCCGACCGGATGGTGCCGTCGAGCGCCGTGTCGGTCATGTTGAGCACGGTGATCTGCACGATCGGCTCGCCCTGCTCGTCCGTCGACTCGAGTTCGTGGACCATGACGAGCATCCCGCGGTGCGCCACCTCGGGCACGTCCACCTGGCGGGCCGAGGCGATGCCGTACTCGGTCCGGACCCGCAGGAGTTCCCCGAGCCGGGACGCGAACGAGTCCGGCCGCTCGAGCTGCTCCGGCAGCGGACCGTACAGGGACCGGGCCAGCGGCATGCCGGACGCGGACCGCTCGGTGTCCGGGGCGACGCCGAGCAGGTCGTGCGCGCCGCGCTCGATCCACCGCGTGTCCCCCTCGGCGATCAGGTCGGTGACGAGTTCCTTCGGGAGGGTCAGCGACCCGAGCAGGTCCCACCCCGACATCGCGAAGACGCCCGGCTGCCAGGCGTTGAACGCCGCCAGCAGCAGGTGGGCGTCACGGATCTGCGGGACGTGCTCGTCGGTGATCGCGTCGAGCGTCGTGTGCCCCTGGGTCGCCGCGATGAGGGACGCCGTGGTGCAGGCGATGCCGTTCGTGGTGAACACGAGGTTGTAGTCGGCGGCGTCGCCCGTGAGCGCGTCCGTCAGGTCGGCCCGGATCCGCTCGGCGAGCGCGCCGCCGGTCGTGTCCTCGCCGTGGAACGTGTACACGTCGTCCTTGTGCAGCGTCGCCCAGTGCACGAGCTCGTACGTGAGCTCGTCGTGGTTCTGCATGCCGTGCACCAGACTGACCGGTTCCACGCCGAGTTCGAGCGAGGTGCGGAGCGTCAGGCGGAGGAACTCGGTGTCCCCGGTCGCGAGGGCGTGGTGGTACGCCGGACGGTTGATGAAGTCGTACGACAGGTCGGCGCCGACGGCCCCGGTGTCGCGGATGTCCTCGACCGTCAGGTTGAGCTCCTGGAACGTGAAGCCACCGACCTTGCGCACCATGCCCGCGATGACGTGGTTCGCCGCGTGCGACAGCGGGTGGCCCTCCGACCAGCCGGGGGCGCCCTCCGCGCTCTTCTCGACGCCGAGGAACCCGTTCGCGTCGAGACGGAGCGCGCTCGTGCCCAGGTCGCCCAGGGAGTGCAGGGCGTCGCCGATGACCAGACGCATGCCCGCGAAGGTGGGGTCGAGCCAGTTGACCGACGGCTGCCCCTCCTTGAAGTAGTGCAGGTACACCCAGCGGCGGGTGACGCCGTCGACGCCGACGACCGGCGCGGTGACGCTCCAGTTCGTCTCCTTGACGCCGGGCTGGTGGAAGATCACGCGCTGCAGCTCGCCGATGATGTAGCCGCGCTCGGCGAGGGCGGACTCGGTGGCGGAGTCGAGGTTCACCGAGTCGCGGTGCTCCGGCACGGTCGGGAGCAGGTGCCACTCCTCCGGCGGGATCTCGACCATGTGGTAGATGCCCGGGTAGTCCTTGAACGCCATCTCGGCCAGGCGGAAGTCCGCGCCCTTGCCGGTGTGTCCCGGGACGATGTCGTCGATGATGCTACCGCCGTGCTCCTCGGCGACGTCCGTCATCCGCTGGAACGTCTCCTCGTCCCCGAAGGTGGGGTCGATCTGCGTCCCGATCCGGTCGAAGTGGCCGTCGACGCTCGGGGTCTCCTGCCACCCGCGGATGCCACCGGCGCGCTTCACCGGTCCGGTGTGCACGCCGTTGATGCCGATGCGCTCGAACGCGGTCCAGAGCTCGGGGTCGGCGAGCGCCGTCAGGAACGACTCCCCCGGACGCGTGATGAGCGAGATCGGGTACGCGGTGAACCAGACGTCCGACGTCGACACGGCGCGCCGGGCGTCCGGACGGGCGTACGGGTTGCGCCACATGCTCGGCGACCCCGACAGCTGGCGGCTCAGGACGTCCGCGTCCTTGAGCATCGACTGGCGCACCAGCCACTCGATGTAGGCCGGGTTCTCGCCGTTGGCCGCACGCGGGTCCGAGAACCGCCGCTGCAGGCTGCCGCCGCGCAGGTTGGCGCGCGGCCGCAGTCGCCGGGGTCGGGCCGGGTACAGCTGCTCGTCGTAGGTGATCTCGGGGGCCGCCGGGGTCGTGTCCTCGTCGGTCACGTCCTCGTCGGTCACGTCCTCGTCGGTCGTGCCCTCGGCTGCCGTGCCCTGGTCGTCCGGAGTCCGGTCGACCGGGAACCGCGTACCGGTGACGTGCTCGTCGGCGACCTGCTCGTCGATCCGGGGTGCCTCGTCGTCCATGTCCACGTCTCCCACGCTAGTCATGCCTACCCGACGACGGTCGCCGGTTCGGCGGGTCAGCCGGCGCGGTCCGGCTCCGGGGCCGCACGGACGTCCCCGCTGTGTCGGCCCGCGGTGTGCCCACCATCCGTGAGGGCACCGCCCGTGTGCGGTCCGCCGGTGTGCGTCCCGCCGGTGCGCACGATCGGGACGGCGTCGCTGGTGCCGGTCCGCAGGGACTCCTGCCGGAGCTCCAGTTGCGTCACGGCGAGCGCCGCGAGGTCCCGCAGGTTCGCCATGTCGGCCTCGTCGGCGGTGCGGGGACGCGAGTCGAGCACCGCGAGCGTGCCGACCGTCGCGCCGTCGTGTCGGACGAGCGGCACGCTGACGTAGAACCGGATGCCGAGCGGGCCGGTGACGAGCGGGCTGTTCCGCATCTCCGGGTGGGTCGACCCGTCGGGGATCACCACGGGCACCGGCACCGGGGCGAACCCGTTCCGGAACGTGATGCTCCGCGCGGACTTGTCGACGCCGTCGGCCACGTACGACTGCGACCACTCCCGGTCCTCGTCGAGCACCTCGATGAGTGCGATGGGCGCGTCGAAGAGCCGCGCCGCCATCGCGGTCGTGCGCTGCAGGGCCTCCTCGGGCAGGACGTCGAGCGTCGTCGGACGCCCGTCGCCCTCGCCGGAGACCGAGCCGGACGCGGACACCGAGCCGGACGCGGGTGCCGCACCCGCCTCGGGACGACCGGGAGCGGAGTCCGCCGCGGCCACGTCCGCCGGTTCGTCGCTCGCGGTGTCGGTGAGCACGACGTGTCGGAGCAACGCGACGAGCTCGCCACCGACCGGTCGGGCCGCCGGGTCCTGCGCCGTCATCGCCGCGAGCGCCTGCTTCCAGTGCTCGGGCAGCGGCTCCGGCACGATCGGGTCACGCGAGAGCCGTGCGAGCGCGGACTCGACGAGCGAGCCGGGGAACTCCCGCCGCCGGGTGAAGCACTGCAGCAGCACCAGTCCGAGCGAGTACACGTCGCTGGCCGGACCGACGTCCGCGCCCCGGGCCTGCTCCGGACTCAGGTAGGCCGCCGTGCCCGTCGTGACGCCGTCCGCGGTGAGCCGCTCGACGCCGGCCGCGAGCGCGATCCCGAAGTCGGTGAGCCGTGCCCGTGCCCGGTCGGACCCGTTGCCGTAGTCGACGAGCAGGATGTTCGACGGCTTGATGTCACGGTGCACGACGCCCTGCGCGTGGATGTAGTCGAGCGCCTCGGCCATGTCGTAGCCGATCTCGGCGATGTGCCGCGAGGCGAGCGGCCCGAGGGACAGCCGGTCCTCGAGGTCCTGGCCGTGCACGAGCGCCATCACGATGAACCGCTGCAGCGATCCGTTCTGGTCCTCGACGACGCCTGCGTCGAGGAGGCTGACGAGGTTGTGGTGGTCGAGGGACGCCAGGACGCCCTGCTCGGCCTCCTGCCGCGCGATGTCGACGATGCCAGGGTGGAAGAGCTTCACGGCGACCGGTCGGTCCAGGCTCTCGTCCCACGCGCGGTGCACGACCGACATGCCACCCCGACCGATCACCTGCTCCAGGCGGTACCGGCCTGCCAGGAGCGGGGCGGCCTCCTGGTGTCCCTCCGTCGGAACCATGCTTCCTCGTCTTCGATGTGGGCGAGCCGCGACCGGTGGTCACGGGCACAGGCGACGCGCGACGTGCCACCGCGATGCATCATCGCATCGCTGGGGCCGCGGTGTCCGCGACCATCCCGTGCGCGCGGTCAGATCCGCGCGTAGCGGGCACGGAAGAAGCTGTAGACGCCGAACGCGGCGAACCCGAGCCCGACCACGACGAGGACGACGGACCCGCCCGGCATCGACCGCAGCGCGTCGAACGCCCCGTCGAGCCCGCTCGCCTGCTCCGGGTCGCTGCGGAACGCGGCCACCGCGACGAGCACGCCGACGATGACGACCGCGACCCCCTTGGCGACGTACCCGAGGGTCGCGAGCACGGCCACCGGTCGACGGACGGACCGCGGCTGGGGCCGGAGGTGCTTCTTCCAGGACCCCCGCACCCCGATCACGACGAGTCCCACCCCGATGGCGATCGCGACCGCGGCGACGACGAGCAGGAGCACGACACCGCCCGGCGTCGCGAGCGCGGTCGCGGCGGCGCTCGTCGTCGACCCGGACGAGCTCTTCCCGGCGCCGACCGCGTAGCTGGCGGACGAGTACGTGATGACGCCGTAGACCACGGCCTTGCCGACGTTCTTCCCCCGGTTCACCCAGGCACGCGCGTCGTCCGTGCGACCGCCGACCACGGCCTCGACCAGGAGTCGGATGGTCAGCGCCGCGGTGCCGACGGCGACGAGCCAGAGGAGCACGACACCACCCGGGACCGAGGCCAGCTGCGCCAGGGCACCGGACTGGTCGGTGTCGCCGGACTCCGATCCCTGCGCACCGCTGCCGGCCGAGGCGTTCCCGACACCGAGCAGCACCGCGAGGTACCCGATGAGCAGGTGCACGACACCGCTGCCGACGAACCCGGCACGGGCCGTCGTCTCGAACCACCTGCTGTCGGCGGCGCGGCGCGCCTGTCGTCCGGTCTCACGGGCGGCGTCCTGGGCTGCGTCGGTCACCCCACGAGTCTGCCCGCCCGGACGGGGGCTGTCCGGACCGACGGGCGTCGCGCCGATCCGGACGGGAGGCCCGTGGCGGGCTCGCCACGGGCCTCCCGTCCGTCGCCGCCCGGTCACTCCCCCTTGACGTTGACGATCTGCCGCAGCGTGTGCCGGACCGTGACGAGGTCGGCGGCGTCCGCCATCACCTGGTCGATCGGCTTGTACGCGGCCGGGATCTCGTCGAGGAACGCGTCGGTGTCCCGGTACTCGATGCCGGTCATCGCCTCGCGGAGCTGCTCGTGCGTGAACGTCCGCCGTGCCGCTGACCGCGAGTACGACCGGCCGGCCCCGTGCGGTGACGACTCGAGCGACCGCTTGTCACCCCGCCCCTCGACGACGTATGACGCCGTGCCCATCGAGCCGGGGATGAGCCCGGGCTGGCCCGCCGTCGCCTGGATCGCGCCCTTGCGGGAGACCCACACGGACTTCCCCCAGTACGTCTCGCGCTGCGTGAAGTTGTGGTGGCAGTTGATCCGCTCGACCTCCTGCACGGCCGTGCCGACGACCTCGGCGAGCTGGCGGACGACGCGGTCCATCATCTCCTCGCGGTTGAGGAGCGCGAAGTGCTGGGCCCAGCGCAGCTCGGCGATGTACCGGTCGAACTCCGGAGTGCCCTCGACGAGGTAGGCGAGGTCGGGGTCCGGCAGCTCGATCCACCAGCGCTGCATGGCCTCCTTCGCGACGGCGATGTGCCGCTGCGCGATCCGGTTGCCGACGCCTCGCGAGCCGGAGTGCAGGAACAGCCAGACGCGGTCCTCCTCGTCGAGCGACACCTCGATGAAGTGGTTGCCCGACCCGAGGGTGCCGAGCTGGTTCCGCCAACCGGCGAGCGAGTCGGCGGGGTCGAAGTCGGCCTCCACCGCGAGCGCCTCGAGCGCGGCGATGCGCGGCACGGCCGTGTCGACGATCGTCCGGTTCGTCGCTCCGGCGGAGAGCGGGACCGCCCGCTCGATCGCCTGCCGGAGCGGTCGGAGGTCCTCGGGCAGGTCGGCGCGGGAGAACTGCGTCCGGACCGCGATCATCCCGCAGCCGATGTCCACGCCGACGGCTGCGGGCATGACCGCACCGAGGGTGGGGATGACCGACCCGACGGTGGCACCGAGGCCGAGGT
This sequence comes from Curtobacterium sp. MCBD17_008, assembly GCF_003234475.1. Taxonomy (NCBI): domain Bacteria; kingdom Bacillati; phylum Actinomycetota; class Actinomycetes; order Micrococcales; family Microbacteriaceae; genus Curtobacterium; species Curtobacterium sp. MCBD17_008. Next base: position 28,669 of record NZ_QKTK01000023.1, read on the forward strand.
GTGCGTCGGGCATGAGCGCGAGGTGCGGGTACACGAAGGGCATCCGCGACGTCGTGCGGGCCTGCTGCTCGGTGCGTTCCTCGAGCATCGAGGCCCAGGAGAGGAGGCGGTCCGTGATCTTCTGCATGGTCGTGTGTCCCTGTCGGACGGCGTCGGAGCGACGGTCCACCCGTCCGGGCGGAACCGAGTAACGTACCGCGTGACGAGCCCTGCGCGCAAGGGTGCACGACGGCGGCCCCACCACCGGCCGCCCGGGGTACGTGGGGTGCGCGGGGCACGCTGAGCCGCGGCGGGCACGATGGGACCATGCCGGAACGGACACGAGACACACCCGACGCCAGCGACAACGAGGAGCGCACCGACGGCTACGTGCCGCTGCGGTCCTACGGCGCCATCGGTGACGGCCGGACCGTGGCCCTCATCGCCCGCGACGGCCGGATCGACTGGCTCCCGATCCCGTCGATGGACTCGCCGCCGGTGTTCGCGAGCATCGTCGACGCCGAACACGGCGGGCACATCGCCCTCCGTCCGGTGGACGACGACGCCGAAGCCTCCCGTCAGTACCTGCCTGGGACGAACGTCCTCGTCACGACCTGGACGACCTCCGAGGGGAAGGCGACCGTGACCGACGCGATGGTGACCGGTGTCGCCGGTCGTCTGCCCTGGGCCGAGATCGGCCGTTGCGTGGAGGGCGTCGAGGGGTCGGTCGAGATGGAGTGGGCGGTCGTACCCGGGACACTGCTCGACACGGCCGAGCCGGAGCGTCTGGACACCGGCAACGGAACCGTGATCGGCATCGACGGCGTCACGATCGCGATCGTCGAGCAGGGCTTCGAACCGGTGCACGACGACGGGCCGCGCTTCTCCGGTCGCTTCCACACGAGCGAGGGATCGAAGTCGATCCTGACGGTCGTCGGCACGCACGACGAACCGATCTTCCTGCCGGACCCGGAGCGCAGCCTCGAGGGCGTGGACCGCACGATCGCGAACTGGTCGGCGTGGTCGGAGGAGTTCGACTACGACGGCCCGTGGGCTGAAGCGGTCCAGCGGAGCGCTCTCACGCTGAAGCTGCTCATCTTCGCGCCGACGGGCGCGATCGCGGCCGCGCCGACCACGAGCCTCCCCGAGGACCGCACCGGCGGGAAGAACTGGGACTACCGCTTCGCCTGGGTCCGCGACCTCGCGTACACGGTGCACGCGCTCACCCGGTTCGGGCTGCGCGAGGAGACACACGCCGCCGTGTCGTGGGTGATGCGCACCATCGCCGAGCACGACGAGACCATGCCGATCTTCTACGGCCTGGACGGCTCGAAGACCGACGAGGTCGAGGAGCGCACCGTCCCGGGGTGGAACGGCATCGGGCCGGTCACGGTGGGCAACCGCGCGGGCGACCAGCTGCAGCTCGGCGTGTGGGGCGACGTCTTCGCGATCATGCAGCAGTACGTGCGCGCCGGCAACGTCCTCGACCGGAAGACCGCATCGGTGCTGCAGGACCTGGCCGACGACGCGTGTCATCGCTGGGTCGAACCGGACTCGGGCATGTGGGAGCTCGAGGACGCGCAGCACTACGTGACGAGCAAGATCGGCTGCTGGCAGGCCCTCGACGCGGCCGTCGAGCTGCACGACGCCGGGATGATCGACGGCCCGCGTGGGAAGTGGATCGAGAACCGCGAGCTCATCGAGCAGTGGGTGTCCGAGAAGGGGTGGGACGAGGAGCGCGGTCACTACGTGATGTACCCGGGCAGCGACGCCCTCGACACCTCGATCCTGCTGCACGCCATGAGCGGGTTCGACCGGGGGCCTCGCATGGAGTCGACGATCCGGGCGATCGAGGAGCAGCTGCAGCGCGGTCCGCTCGTCTACCGCTACTCGGGGATCGAGGACGAGGAGTCACCCTTCGTCGCGTGCTCGTTCTGGCTCGCGGCCGCGATGGCCTGCGTCGGCCGCACCGACGACGCGCGGGCGCTGATGGACGAGATGGTCGACCAGGCGAACGACGTCGGGCTGTTCAGCGAGATGCTCAGCGAGGGCGGGGCGTTCATGGGCAACATCCCGCAGGGGCTGTCCCACCTGGCGCTCATCCAGGCGGCGCTGACGATCGAGGAGGTCGCGGCCGACCACTGACCGCGACCGGGCGGCGCTCACCCGAGCGTGATCGCGACGAGCCCGCCGATGCCGAGCAGGTAGAGCACGACGACGAGGAACGAGTCGACGCCCATCCCGATGACCCGACGCTGCGGCCGGAACACGAGTCCGACGGCGTAGACGAGCGTCAGCAGTGCCGCGAGCGCCGTCAGGTACACGTCGCTCGCGTTCGCCTGCGGCAGCACCGCCTTGCCGGAGAGCACGGTGGCCACCAGGAAGAGGACGGGCAGGAACGCGTTCCCGCCGAAGATGTCCGAGACCGCCAGGTTGTCGTCGCCCTGTCTGACCGCCTGGAGGCCCGTGGAGATCTCCGGCAGGCTCGTCGCCAGGGCGAGGACGGTGGCGCCGAACAGCACGCCGGAGAGCCCGATCTGGCTGGACGCCGCGTCACCGGCCCGCTCGAGCACGACACCGGCGACGAGGGTCGCGAGCGCCGAGACGGTGAAGACGACGGCGGCCTTCCGGGTGCTCATCGGCGGGGTGTCCGGCTTGCGGGTCCGGTGACCGGACGCGTGCGGGCTCGCGTCCGGGGCGTGACCGCTCTCGTGCCACGGGAGTCCCTTGCCGGCGCGCTGCACGAGGAACAGCCCGGCGATCCAGATGAGGGCGATGAGCACGACGTCCGGGGTGAGCCGCGCGACGACCAGGTCCGGCGGCAGCTGACTCCCGGCGATGACGACGGCGAGGACCGCCACGACGACGATCGCTTCGAGCACCAGGGTCAGCGAGGCCGCCCGGTACGTGATCGGCTTGACGCCCTTCCCGCGCTTGCCGAAGGCGTCGAGCACGGCGATGACGACCGTCTGGATCGCGATGCCGCCGAGGATGTTGCCGGCGGCCACCTCGATCGACCCGGAGAGCCCGGCGCTGACGGTGATGGCGATCTCGGGCAGGTTCGTCGCGACGGCCAGGACGATGAGTCCGCCGAGCGCGCTGCCGAGGTGCAGCCGGGCGTCGAGCACGTCGGTGGTCTTCGACAGTTGGATGCCGGCGACCCAGATGACGGCCGCGCCAGCGACGAAGACCAGACAGAGCAACCAGAGGGGCAGGGATTCCACCTCTGCGACCCTGGACCGCCGCGTCCGTCTTGTCCGAGTCCTGCGTCCATCGGCTCCTCGTCCTGTCCGCGGACGGCGGCTGAGGGTGGCAGTCGGTGGTGGGGCGCATCATGGTCCGACGATGAACGACGTCGATGCCCGGATGGACCGCCTGCGGAAGGCCGCGCGGTACCGCTACCAGCAGCTCGTGGACGCCGAGGTCGAGCGGGGCTCGCTCGACCCGGACGAGGTCCGCGCCGAGCGTGAGGAACGTCGACTGCTCAAGGCCGCCGACGTCGCCGCGCACGCGCGTGCCCAGATCGCCGAGGCCGAACGGCGCGGCGTCTTCGAGGGGAACCCGTACCACGGCAAGCCGCTCCCCGGGCTCGGTGAGCAACACGACCCGAACTGGTGGATCAAGGCGAAGATCGAGCGCGAGGACATCCGCGGGATCGCCCCGCCCGCCCTGGCCCTGCGCACCGAGGACGCCGAACTCGACGACCACCTCGACGCGCTGTCGGCCGAGTCCGACGTGCGGGACGTCCTGGTCGACTTCAACGCCCGGGTGAAGGAGGCCCGCCGTCAGCTGCTCGGCGGCCCGCCCGTGGTCACCCCGATGCGGGACGTCGAGGCAGAGGTCGTCGCGTGGAAGGACCGCCGGGAGGCCCGGTTCGCGGCCGACGCGGTCGCTGCGGCCGAGCGGGCGGCCGGTTCCCGGCCCACCCGCTGGTGGCGTCGACGCGGCTGACCCCGGGCGTCTGGTTCCGGGGACGCGAGAACGCCGCCCCGCGGTGTGCGGGACGGCGTTCTGGTGGTGCGTCAGATGGGGTGGTGCGGGGGTGTTACTTGATCTGGGCGGTGATGGTGGCGGTGCCGACGAGCAGGCCGCGCTTGACGGCGTCGGTCTTGAAGGTCTGGTTCAGCAGGTCCGCGGCGTCCTGGGAGATG
>NZ_QKTK01000024.1:0-31336 GCF_003234475.1 Curtobacterium sp. MCBD17_008
ACCCAGCACGCCTCCCACCCGAAGGAGCACCACCATGACCGCCTCCCTCCCCACCCGCCGCCGCACGGTCGTCGTCGGCGCCCTCGCGGCGTCCCTCGTCGCCGCCACCGTCGGCCTCGCCCCGCAGTCCGCGAGTGCCGCGACCGACCAGGGCTGGCTCCGCATCGGGCACCTGTCGCCGGACACCAAGAGCGTCGACGTCGAGCTGTCCGGCCTGTCCGGCGGCAAGACCGTCTTCGAGCTCGACGACGTCGCCTACGGCCAGGTCAGCCCCTACGAGAAGCTCCCGACCGGCACGTACGTCCTGTCCATGCGTGCGTCCGACACGCCGGACTCGACGCCGGTCATCTCGACCGACGTCACCGTCCAGGGTGGCGACGCGAGCACCGTCGTGGCGTTCGGCAAGAGCAGCGCGCTGGAGACGGCCGCGTTCACCGACGACCTGCAGCAGCCCGGCGACGGCAAGGCGAAGCTCCGCCTCGTCCAGGCCGCCACCACCGCGAAGACGGTCGACGTCAGCACCGCCGAGGGCACCGCGATCGCCTCGGACGCCGCGTTCGGCACCGCGACGAAGTACGCGACGGTCGACGCCGGCAAGTGGGACCTCGACATCTCGGGTGGCGGCCAGACCGGCAGCGCCGACGTCGACCTCGCCGGCAACACCGTCTCGACGCTGTTCGTCCTCGACGACAGCGAGGGCGACCTCACGGTCGTCCCGGTCACGGACGCGGCGGCGACCGCCGAGACCCCGGCCGGCGGCGTGCAGACCGGTGGGGGCGGCACGGCCGCCGCGCGGCCGACGACCGACCTGGTCCACGCGGTCGTCCGTGTGTTCCGCGGGTTGTTCGGCTGATCCTGCCGACGTCCACCCGGACAGGAGGCCCGGTCGTCGTGTGCCGATCGGCGGACGCCCGCCGGGCCTCCCGTCCGACACCGCACGTCCACCACCCAGCAGAGAGCGAGCCAGCATGACCCGCAGGAACTGGATCCCCGTGACCGCCGTCGCGCTCGCCGCGGTCCTCGTGACCGGCGGCATCGCCGTGGCCGCGGTCCAGCCGTGGTCCGACCGCGCCCCGGAGGCCGGCGGCGTCTCCACCCCGACGTCGACGACCGCGGCCGGCGGGCCGCGGACCCCCGAGCAGCTCCGCACGGACTTCCTCGACCGGTACGTCGAGGACGGCCGGGTCGTCCGGAAGGACCAGGGGAACGACACCGTCAGCGAGGGTCAGGCGTACGGCCTGCTCATCGCGTACGCGGCCGGCGACCGCGAGCGCTTCGGCGAGATCTGGTCGTGGACGGCGGAGCACCTCCTCACCGATGACCACCTGCTCGCGTGGCGCTGGACGACCGACGGCGGGGTGGCGGACGCGCAGTCCGCGAGCGACGCCGATCTCGACGCGGCCCGGGCGCTCGTGCTGGCCGGGAAGACGTGGGGCGACGACCGTCTCACGGCTGCCGGCACGCGGCTGGCCGACGCCGTGCTCGACCACGAGACCGCCTCGACCGACGCCGGTCTGGTGCTCCTGCCGGGACCGTGGGCGGACTCCGACCCGTACCGGTACAACGCCTCCTACGCGTCCCCGGCCGCCTACCGGGTCCTCGGGGACGCGACCGGTGACGCGCGGTGGGCAGCCTTGGAGCGTGGGTCGACGGCCGTGACCTCCGCGGTCCTCGAGGAGACCGACCTGCCGAGCGACTGGTCGCAGGTGCACCCGGACGGCGCCGTCGACGCGATGCCCACGAGCGCGTCCGACCCACGGGTCCTGTACGGGTACGACGCGATGCGGATGCCGCTCCGGTACGCCGAGGCGTGCACCCCGTCCGACCGGGCCCTCGCCGCCGGCCTCGTGCCGACCCTGCGCCGCAGCACCGAGCTCGCGGCGCAGCTCGACCTCGGTGGCACGGCCGTCACGGGGGACCGGAGCGCGCTCGCCTACGTCGCCCGGGCCGCAGCCGAACGGGCCGCCGGGTCGACGAGTGCGGCGGCGGCCGACCTCGAGCGTGCCGACCGGACCGCCGCCACGACGCCGACGTACTACGGCGACGCGTGGGCGGCACTCGGCGCGACGATGCTCACGTCCGACGTGCTCGGCGGGTGCGCGACCGCTGGCGGAGGCACGTCGTGACCGGGCAGCGCGGTCGTCGCGCCGTCCGCCCGGACGGCGGCGCAGCGGGGACGGCACTGCGCACGCGGCTCCGCCGGCACCGGGTCGCCCTGAGCGCGGCCGTGGCCGTCGTGGTCGCCGCCGGCGCCGTGGCGACGGGTGGCGCCGTGGCTGCCGATGACGGGACCGACGGAGCAGCCGGCGTACCGACCGCGACCCCGTCCGCGGCCTCGTCGTCCGCGTCCGGTCCCTCGTCCGCGCCGAGCGGCGACCGGGACATCGCCGGGTTCCAGGACCCCGCGGCACCGGCGGCCCGTTCCGACGCGACGCCGACCCGGGTGTCGATCCCGGCCATCGGGGTCGACGCGGGCCTGGAGGACCTCCACCGCGGGACCGCCGGCGAACTCGACCCGCCCGAGGCCTGGGACGACGCCGGCTGGTTCAGCGACGGCATCGTGCCGGGCGAGGTCGGACCGGCCGTCATCGCCGGGCACGTCGACAGCCCGACGAGCGCCGCGGTCTTCTTCCGCCTCGACGAGCTCGTCGCCGGTGACCGCATCGCCGTCGCCATGACGGACGGCAGCGCCCGCACCTTCGCCGTCGACCGCACCGAACGCGCGGCGAAGAGCGCCTTCCCGACGAGTGACGTCTACGGCACCACACCCACCCCGACGCTGCGGCTCATCACGTGCGACGGCACCTTCGACACCGCCACCGGGCACTACACGGACAACCTCATCGTCTTCGCCGACCTCGTCGACGACTGACCCGGCCCCGGACGCCCGACCCGACCCGGACACCCGACCCGACCCGGACCCCGGCAGGACACCGAACAGGAGCACCCGATGCCCGACCGCACCCTCGTGATCATCCCCACGTACGACGAGGCCGAGAACATCCGGCCGATCATCCGCCGGACGCTCGACGCCACCGACGAGCGTGTGCACGTCCTCGTCGTCGACGACGCGTCCCCGGACGGCACGGGGGAGATCGCCGACACCATCGCCGGCGAGACCGACCGGGTGCACGTCCTGCACCGCACCGTCAAGGACGGCCTCGGCGGTGCCTACCTGGCGGGGTTCACGTGGGGGCTCGACGCCGGGTACGCGAAGCTCGTCGAGATGGACGCCGACGGCTCGCACCACCCGGAGTACCTGCCGTGGATGACCGAGCTCGCCGACACGTCCGACCTCGTCCTCGGCTCCCGGTGGGTGCACGGCGGGCGCGTGGAGAACTGGCCCTGGCACCGGGAGCTCCTCTCACGCGGCGGCAACCTCTACACGCGGCTCGCGCTCGGCGTCGACGTGCGGGACGCCACCGGCGGGTTCCGCGTCTTCACCGCGGACGCCCTCCGACGCATCGACCTCGACGGCATCGCGTCGAAGGGCTACTGCTTCCAGGTCGACCTCTGCTGGCGTGCACTCGAGGCCGGTCTGCGGGTCGTCGAGACGCCGATCACGTTCACCGAACGGGAGTTCGGGGTCTCGAAGATGAGCGGGAACATCGTGCGCGAGAGCCTGACGCTCGTGACGCGGTGGGGGATCGACCGGCGGCTCCGCGAGGCCCGGTCGCTCCTCCGGCACCGCCGGCGGCTCCCGTCGGTGCGCGCGAACGCGCACACGGTGCCGAACCCCACCGCCTGACGGGCGTACCGACGACGGACGGGAGGCCCACCACCAGCTGGTGGTGGGCCTCCCGTCCGTCACGCGGTGGGTGCGCGGTCAGCGCACCACGACGAGGCCACGGCCGCCGAAGCGGACGCCGTCGGTGTCGAAGTCGGCGTCGCCGAAGCTGAACAGCACCTCGCCGCCGGCGCCGACGAGCGGCACCCCCGTCGCGGCGTCCGACAGGTTGACGACGACGTGCACCGGCGCCGCGGAGGGGCCGAGCAGCCCGCGGGTGAGCACGAGCCAGCGCTCGTCCTCGCTGAACCGCACCGCGTTCGCCTCGTACCGGTGGTCGACGAACGCCTCGTCGGTCCGGCGGAGGGCGACGAGCACCCGGTAGGCGTTGAGGATGCGGGCACCACGTTCCGACTCGGCGTCGGCCCAGACGAGCTTCGAGTTGGTGAACGTCGTCGGGTCCTGCGGGTCCGGCACCGTCGACTCGTCCCAGCCGTGCTCCGCGAACTCCTTGATGCGGCCCTCGGCCGTCACCTTGCCGAGCTCCGGCTCCGGGTGCGACGTGAAGAACTGCCACGGGGTCGTCGCGGCGAACTCCTCGCCCATGAACAGCATCGGCGTGAACGGGCCGAGCAGGGTCAGGGCCGCCGCGATGACGAGCCCCTCGTCCGACACGGTCGCAGCCAGGCGGTCGCCGGCGGCCCGGTTGCCGATCTGGTCGTGGTTCTGGTTCGCCACGACGAGCGCGGTCGTGGGGGAGGTCCCACGGTCGATCGGGCGACCGTGGCGCTTGCCGCGGAACGAGGACCACGTGCCGTCGTGGAAGAAGCCCTGGTCGAGCACCTTCGCGAGTGCCGTCAGCGGGGCGAAGTCGGCGTAGTAGCCGTTCGTCTCCCCGGTGACGGCGACGTGCACGGCGTGGTGGAAGTCGTCCGACCACTGCCCGGCGAGCCCGTAGCCGCCGGCCTCGCGCGGACGGAACATCACCGGGTCGTTGAGGTCCGACTCGGCGATGAGCGAGAGCGGCTTGCCGGTGAACGACGAGTAGGCGTCGGTTTCGCTCGCCATCTCGGCCAGGACGTGCGGCCGGGTGGTGTCGCGGATCGCGTGCACGGCGTCCAGGCGCAGGCCGTCGACGTGGTGGTCGCGGAACCACATGCGGACGTTGTCCAGGACGTAGCGGCGGACCTCGGGGTGCTCGACGTTGACCGAGTCGCCCCAGGTGTTCGCCAGGCCCTCCACGAGGTACGGGCCGTACAGCGGCAGGTAGTTGCCGCTCGGGCCGAGGTGGTTGTAGACGACGTCCTGGATGACCCCGAGACCGAGCGCGTGCGCGCGGTCGACGAAGCGGTCGTACGCGTCGGGCCCACCGTAGGGGGCGTGCACCGCGTACCACGCGACGCCGTCGTAGCCCCAGTTCCACTCACCGTTCACGCCGTTCACCGGTAGGAGCTCGACGAACTCCACGCCGAGCTCGACGAGGTGCTCGAGTTTCGCGGCGGCGGCGTCGAGGGTGCCCTCGGGCGTGAAGGTGCCGACGTGCATCTCGTACACGACGCCACCGCGGACGGGGCGGCCGGTCCAGGCGTCATCGGTCCAGGCGAAGCGGGACGGGTCGACGACCTCGGACGGGCCGTGCACGCCCTCGGGCTGGAACCGGCTGCGCGGGTCGGGGCGGACCGCGTCGTCGTCGCCGATGCGGAACCCGTAGCGGGCGCCGACGACCGGCAGGACCGCGTCGGTGGTCCACCAGTCGTCGTCGCCGCGTGTCAGCGGGTACTCGGCCCCGTCGACGACGAGGCGGACGTTCTCGGGCTCGGGGGCCCAGACGCCGTAGCGGTCAGGACTGGTCATGCGTGACCCTCCAGGATCTCGACCTCGGCCTGCGCGTCGGTCTCGGTGTCGTCGGTGGTGGTGTTCGTGTTCGCGGTGTCCGTGCTCGCCGCGTCCGTGGCGTCGTGTCCGGCGCCGTCGACGACGTCGGCCGGCACGAGGAGCGCGACCGGGAAGTCCGTGAGCAGCTCGCCGAGCAGCAGGTCGCGGTCCGCCGGGAACCGGCGACCGGTCAACAGGTCGACGCGCTCGACGGGGACGACGTGCAGCAGCGTGTCCGCCCAACCGCCCACGGCCTCCAGACCGAGCGGCAGCCGGGTGGCGATCGTCACGGCGCCGCCACGGTCGAACGCGACCACGTGGTCGGCGGCCGGACCGGTCGCGTCGAGCGGGACGTACCGGCTGAAGAGCTCCGGGTGGTCCCGGCGGGCGCGGAGGGCACGGCTCGTGACGAGCGTCTTGGCAGCGGCGTCGAGGTCGATCGCCGGGAGCGCGTCGGGGCCGTCGTCGTCCGCCCCGTCGAGCGTCGCGAGGACCCGGCGGCGCTCGGCGTAGTCGACCGGACGACGGTTGTCGGGGTCGACGAGCGAGCGGTCCCAGGCCTCCGTGCCCTGGTAGACGTCGGGGACGCCGGGCGCGGTGAGGTGCAGGATCTTCGCACCGAGGCCGTTCGACCAGCCCGCCGCGGTGATCCGCTCGTCGAGGGCGTCGAGCTCGGCGACCACGGCGGGGTCGTCGAACGACGCGTCGACGAGCGCGTGCATCTGCTGCTCGAACGCCTCGTCCGGCTCGGTCCACGTCGTGCTGTCGCCGGCTTCGCGCGAGGCCTTCTCGGCGTAGGCGTGCAGCCGCTCGCGGGAGGCCGGGCGGGCGCCGACGATCGCCTGCCAGAGCAGGTTCGCGAACACGCCGTCCGCGAGCGGGGCGAGGGCGTTCAGCCGGTCGAAGGTCGCCGTCCACTCCTCGCCGAGTTCGGCGAGGACCGCGATGCGTGCGCGGGTGTCCTCGCTCCGCTTCGTGTCGTGCGTGGTGAGCGTGGTCATGGCGAGCGGCCAGCTGGCGAGGCGCTCGCGCTGGGCGGCGTGGAACTCGTCGAGGGTGACCGAGAAGATGCTCGGGTCACCGCCGACCTCGCTCAGCGACGACAGACGGGAGGTCCGGTAGAACGCGGTGTCCTCGACGCCCTTCGCCATCACCATGCCGCTGGTCTGCTGCAGGCGGATCGCCGCGGCGTCGTCTCCATTGCACAGCGCCGGCGCGATGCGGTCGATGACGTCGGCGAGGTCCGGGCGGGACTCCGCCGCGACCTCGAGCGCCTCGACGAGGTGGCGGATGCCCTCGGGCAGGTAGGTCCGGTAGACCTCGAAGCTCGCGACGACCTCGGCGACGGCGTCGACGATGCGGTCCTCGGCGAGGGGCGCACCGTCGGCCTGCACGACCGGGTCGACGACGAGCAGGCGGGCGAGACGACGCACCTCGCTGTTGAGGATGCCGTCGGCGATGCCTCGACGGGTGCCACGAGTCAGGTCCTGCCAGGCGACGTGCTCGCCGCGCAGCCGGTCCTCGAGCGCGGTGAGGGGTGCCTCGCCCGCGGGGTCGACGAACACACGGTCGATGAAGCCGAGCGCGTCGTAGCCGGTCGTGCCGTCGACGGGCCACGACGACGGCAGGAGTTCGCCGGGCTCCAGGATCTTCTCGACGAGCGTGTAGGCGCCGCCGGTCAGGTCGGCGAGGTCGTCGAGGTAGCCGGCCGGGTCGGTCAGGCCGTCCGGGTGGTCGATGCGCAGCCCGTCGACGAGCCCGTCGCGGAACCACGAGCCGATGACCCCGTGCGAGGCGGCGAACACCTCGGGCTCCTCGACGCGGATCGCTGCGAGGGTGTTCACCGCGAAGAACCGGCGGTAGTTCAGCTCCGAGTCGGCGCGCTTCCAGTGCACGAACTCGTAGTGCTGCCGCGCGTGCACGGTCGCGACGTCGTCGCCGTCGTGCACGGTGCCAGGAGCGGTCGGGTAGGCGGTCTCGCCGACGAGCAGACGGGGCGCGTCGTCGGCGCTGCCGGTGTCGAGCGTGACGCCGTCGAGCAGCCGGTCGTCGAGGACCGGGATGCGGATGCGTCCTCCACCGGCCGCCCAGTCGACGTCGAACGCCCAGGCCATCGGGGACTCCTGGCCGTGCTCGAGGAGCGACCACCACCACGGGTTCACGGCCGGTGTGGCCACACCGACGTGGTTCGGCACGACGTCGACCAGGACGCCGAGCCCGGCGCCGTGAGCGGCCTCGGCCAGTGCCCGGAGGGCGTCGTCGCCACCGCGGTCGGTGTCGACGTGGGTGTGGTCGACGACGTCGTACCCGTGGCCGGAGCCGGGCTCCGCCTGCAGGACGGGGGAGAGGTACAGCCAGTCGGCGCCGAGGTCACGGACGTAGTCCACGACGTCGCGGGCGGCGTCGAGGTCGAAGTCCGCGGTGACCTGGAGGCGGTAGGTGGAGGTCGGGTTGCGGCGGGTCATGCGGCACTTCCAGGGGTGTCGGATCCGGCGGCGGCAGCGTCACGCTCGGGCGCAGCGTCGTCGGAGGGGGATGTGGCGGGGGTCTCGGGACCGGTCGTCGACGTCTCGGCGGTGTCCGCTGCCGGTGCCGGTGCGACGCCGGCGGCACCGGCCGTCCCGGCCGCGCTCGGTGTCGCGGACGCTGCCGGGTTCGCGGGGGTGGCGGTCGGGTGTTCCGGCTCGCTCTGCTCGGCGGTGTCGACCGGGGTCCGCTGGATCTCGTGCTCCGGCTCGGCACGCAGCACGATCATCGACCGGGCGGGCACGTCGAGTGCGTCCCCGGCCTCGAGGACCTCGTCGCGGGCCCCCGGCTCGGCGGTGTCGATGCGGACGGTCCAGCCGGGGGAGTACTCCTCCGGCGGGAGGGTGAACGTGACGACACCGTCGTGCGCGTTGAAGTACGTCAGGAAGGCGACGTCGGTGACCCGCTCACCGCGGGCGTCACGCCCGCGGATGCCCTCGCCGTTCAGGTACATGCCGACGCTCTTGCCGAAGCCGGAGTCCCACTCCTCGGGCTGCATGGCGTCACCGGCGGGCGTCAGCCACACCACGTCGGGCAGCGGCTCGCCCTCGCCCCGACGCACCGGACGGCCGTTGAAGTACCGGGTGCGGCGGAAGGTCGGGTGGTCGTGCCGGAGCTTCACGACGTCGGCGGTGAACTGGATGAGTTCGTCGTCCGCCGTGGACCAGTCGATCCAGCTCAGCTCGGAGTCCTGCGCGTAGACGTTGTTGTTTCCCTGCTGGGTGCGTCCGAGTTCGTCACCGTGCGCGATCATCGGCACGCCCTGGCTGAGCAGCAGCGTCGCGAGGAAGTTCCGCTGGCGCTGGAGGCGGAGCGCGTTCACGTCGGGGTCGTCGGTCGGCCCCTCCACGCCCGAGTTCCACGACCGGTTGTGGCTCTCGCCGTCGTTGTTGTCCTCGCCGTTCGCCTCGTTGTGCTTCTCGTTGTAGGAGACCAGGTCGTACAGCGTGAAGCCGTCGTGCGCGGTGATGAAGTTGATGCTCGCCTTGGGCGTGCGGCCGTCGTGCTCGTACAGGTCGGCGGAGCCGGAGATGCGGGACGCGAACTCACCGAGGGTCGACGGCTCGCCGCGCCAGAAGTCACGGACGGTGTCGCGGTACTTGCCGTTCCACTCCGACCACTGCGGCGGGAAGTTGCCGACCTGGTAGCCGCCGGGGCCGACGTCCCAGGGCTCGGCGATGAGCTTCACCTGCGACACGATCGGGTCCTGCTGGACGAGTTCGAAGAAGGCCGCGAGCCGGTCGACTTCGTAGAACTCACGGGCCAGGGCGGCGGCGAGGTCGAAGCGGAAGCCGTCGACGTGCATCTCGGTGACCCAGTAGCGGAGCGAGTCCATGATGAGCTGCAGCGAGTGCGGGTGCCCGACGTTGAGCGAGTTCCCGGTGCCCGTGACGTCCATGTAGTACCGCTTGTCGTCGTCGACGAGGCGGTAGTACGCCGCGTTGTCGATGCCGCGGAACGACAGGGTCGGTCCGAGGTGGTTGCCCTCGGCGGTGTGGTTGTACACGACGTCGAGGACGACCTCGATGCCGGCGCGGTGCAGCTCGCGGACCATCGTCTTGAACTCCTGCACCTGCTGGCCACCGTCGCCCGAGGACGAGTAGTGCGCGTGCGGCGCGAAGAACCCGATGGTGTTGTAGCCCCAGTAGTTCGACAGCCCCTTGTCCTGCAGGGTCGAGTCGTTCACGAACTGGTGCACCGGCATGAGCTCGAGCGTCGTGACGCCGAGTCGCTTGAGGTGCTCGATCACGGCCGGGTGCGAGACGCCCGCGTAGGTGCCGCGCTGCTCCTCGGGCACGTCGGGGTGCGTCTCGGTGAGGCCCTTGACGTGCGCCTCGTAGATGACCGTCTCGCCGTAGGGGATGCGCGGCGGGCGGTCGCCCTGCCAGTCGAAGAACGGGTTGATGACCACGCCCTTGACCATGTGCGACGCGGAGTCCTCGTCGTTCGTGGAGTCCGGGTCGCCGAACGTGTACGAGAACAGGGACTGGTCCCAGTCGATGTCACCGCTGGTGGCCTTGGCGTACGGGTCCAGGAGGAGCTTCGCCGGGTTCGAGCGCAGCCCGTTCGCCGGGTCGTACGGGGCGTGCACACGGAATCCGTACTGCTGGCCCGGTCCGACGGTCGGCAGGTACGCGTGCCAGACGTGGGCGTCGACCTCGACGAGGCGGACGCGCTCCTCGGTGCCGTCGGCGTCGAACAGGCAGAGCTCGACCCCTTCGGCGACCTCGCTGAACACGGCGAAGTTCGTGCCGCTGCCGTCGTAGGTCGCGCCGAGGGGGTAGGGGTTGCCGGGCCAGGTGTGCAAACGTGCCTCCAGAAGGGGTGAACCCGGCCAACGTATCGAGGGACCCCTGTGATGTCCGCGGCCCCGCCGAGTAGCGTCACCGCCATGACCAACATCGTCACGCAGATCGCAGACAAGGTGCGGCCCGTCGGCGTCGCCTCGAACTACGGCGACCCGGTGGACGTCGGGGACAGCACGCTGATCCCCGTCTCCGTCAACTGGTACGGCTTCGGCGGCGGCTCCGACGCCGACGAGGACGGCGCCGGTGGCGGTGGCGGCGGGGCCGTCTCGCTCCCCGTCGGCGCGTACGTCCGCCGTCCCGGCCAGGACCTCGCGTTCGAGCCGAACCTCATCTCGCTCCTCACCGTGAGCATCCCGGTCATCTGGGTCACGGGCAAGGTGCTCGCGAAGCTCATCCGTGCGCTGAAGAAGTGACGGACTGACCGGACGACGACCGGGAGGCACGGTGCGGACCCGCACCGTGCCTCCTGTCCGTTTGCGGTCGCGTCCCGCGTCCACATCGCCACTACACTGGCGGGACACACACGGGAGTCCGGGTCCACCGGGCTGAGAGGGAGCGAACGGCGCTCCGACCGTCGAACCTGATCCGGATCATGCCGGCGCAGGGAGGAGTCCAGGTCATGCCTGCTGTCATGCAGTCTGCTGTCCCGTCCACCACGCCCACCCGCTCGCTGCGGTGGCGGGTCGTGGACATCGTCGTCGCGAGCGTCCTCGCCGTCGCGATCGGCGTCGTCTTCAAGCTGTGGGAGTTCGGCTACGAGCCGATCAGCGCCGCCAGTGCGCTCGTGCTCCCCGGCACCCAGTCGCTCTTCGGCGGGGTCTGGCTGCTCGCCGGTCCGATCGTCGCGATCGTCGTGCGCAAGCCGGGTGCGGCCCTGTACGCCGAGATGGTCGCGGCGTCGGTCGAGGCCCTGCTCGGCACGCAGTGGGGGTGGCTCACGCTCGAGGCCGGGCTCGTGCAGGGCCTCGGCGCCGAGCTCGTCCTCGCGCTCTTCCTGTACCGCGTGTACCGGCTGCCGGTCGTCGTCCTCGCCGGGGCCGCTGCGGGACTCGCGCTCGGCGTCAACGACTCGTTGCTCTGGTACGCGGGGCTCGACGCCGGCTTCAAGGTCGTCTACGTGATCTGCGCCGTCATCTCCGGGGCCGTCATCGCCGGACTCGGCTCGTGGCTCATCGTCCGCGCCCTCGCCGCCACCGGCGTGCTCTCGTCGTTCGCCGCGGGCCGCGAGCACACCAAGCGTGCGGCTCGCGCCTCGGCGTGACGTCCGCACCGTCCGCCGCCGCCGGGCCCCTGTCCGACACCACGGCGTCCGCGGCACGGATCACCTTCCGCGACTGGGGGTGGCGGTACGCGTCCCGTGAGCGGTGGGCCGTGCGCGGGGTGGACCTGACCGTCGAGCCCGGCGAACGCGTCGCGGTCGTCGGGCCCTCCGGTGCCGGCAAGTCCACCCTGCTCCGGGCCGTCGCGGCCGTGCTGCCGGACGAGCCCGACCCGGACGACGACACCGCCGCCGCGGTCCAGGGCGAAGTGCTCGTCGACGGGGTCGCACCGGGCAGCGCCCGCGGGCGGGTCGGGCTCGTCATGCAGGACCCCGAGGCGCACACCGTGATGTCCCGGATCGGGGACGACGTGGCCTTCGGGTGCGAGAACACCGGGGTGCCGCCGGAGGAGATCTGGCCGCGGGTCCGCGCCGCGCTCGACGTCGTGGGACTCGACCTGCCGCTCGACCGGTCCACCACGGCGATGTCCGGCGGGCAGCGGCAGCGGCTGGCGCTCGCCGGGGTGCTCGCGATGCGCCCGGGTGCCCTCGTGCTCGACGAACCGTGCGCGAACCTCGACCCGGACGGGGTCGCGCAGGTGCACGACGCCGTCCGCGCCGTGCTCGACGAGACCGGCGCCACACTCCTGGTCGTCGAACACCGGATCGGCACCTGGCTCGACCTGGTCGACCGCCTGGTGCTGCTCGAACCGGCCGGCGGCGTGGTGGCCGACGGGCCCCCGGCCGAGGTGCTCGCCGCACACGGACCGGCGCTCACCGCGGCCGGCGTCTGGGTGCCGGGCAGCGAACCCGCACCCGGCTCCGCACGACACGGTGCGACCCGGAGCGTCACCGCGGACCGGCAGGGAGGCACGGATCGCCTCGTCGCATCGGCCCTCGGCACGGCGCGGGGCCGGGGACCCCGCATCGGCAGCGGGATCGACCTCTCCGTGCGTGCCGGGCAGGTCATCGCGGTCACCGGACCGAACGGCGTGGGCAAGTCCACGCTCGGACTGACCCTCGGTGGGCTCCTCCGACCCGCCGCGGGCTCCGTGCACGCGACCGCGGCACTGCGGGGCGCCGCGGCCGAGGACCCGTCGGCGTGGTCGAGCCGCGAGCTCGCCGCCCGGATCGGCACCGTCTTCCAGGACCCCGAACACCAGTTCATCGCGCGGACCGTCCGTGAGGAACTCGCCGCCGGTCCGCGTGCCGTCGGCCGGTCGGACGTGGACGCCCGGGTCGACCGGGTGCTCGCCGACTTCGACCTGGCGCACCTCGCCGACCAGCACCCGTTCACGCTGTCCGGTGGCGAGCAGCGCCGGCTCGCGATCGGGGCCGTCATCGCCGCCGAGCCGCCCGTGCTCGTGCTCGACGAACCGACCTCGGGGCAGGACCGGGCGACGTGGCAGGCCGTGGTCGACCGGCTCGGCGAACTGGCGGACGGCGGGACCGCGGTCGTCGCCGTGACGCACGACCGTGACCTCGTGCGGGCGCTCGACGCGGTGGAGGTCGTCCTCGGGTCCGACGGCGTGCGCGCTGCGGTGGCGGACGAGCACGACGGACCGCCGCACGTGGCGCCGGCCGCGTCGGCCGCGACCGTATCGGCCGGCACCGGATCGGCCGCCCGGACCGACGCGGTCACGTCGACCGCGTCGACCCGCTCGGCGGACGAGCACAGCAGCACGGGCCGCGAGCGCACCCGCGCGACGACCGCCGGGGCCGCGGCCGGACCGCCCGTGCGGGCCGAGCCTCCCGTCCGGCCCCGCGGGATCCGCGGTGTGCAGCCGGTGGCGTCGCTGCTCGGCGTCCTGGCGCTCGGCCTGTGCCTCGTGCTCAGCCTGGACGTCGTGTCCGCCGCGGTCGCGCTCGGACTCGAGGTGCTCCTGCTCCCGCTCCTGCGGATCCCGCCGCGGACGTTCCTGCTGCGGACCGCGCCGCTGCTCGCGGCGGTGCCGCTGACGGCCGTGAGCATCGCCCTGTACGGCCGGCCGTCCGGGCGCGAATGGTTCGACGTCGGCTTCGCGCACGTGACCGACGGATCGCTGACCCTCGCACTGGCGACCGCGCTGCGCGTGCTCGCGGTGGGGCTGCCGGCGATCGCGCTGTTCGTGCGGGTGGACCCGACCGACCTCGCCGACGGGCTCGCCCAGCTGCTCCGGTTGCCCGCGCGCTTCGTGCTCGGCGCGCTCGCGGCGATCCGGATGACGACCCTGCTCGGCGACGACTGGCGGCAGCTCGGCAACGCACGGCGGACCCGGGGCGTGGCCGACACCGGGCGGCTGCGGCGCGGAGCGTCCATGGCGTTCGCGCTGCTCGTGCTGGCGCTCCGGCGGGCGACGACGCTCGCGGTGGCGATGGAGTCGCGCGGGTTCGGTGCGCCCGGACGGCGGACGTGGGCACGGAGCGTCCGGTTCGCCGGACCGGAGTGGGCGATGGTCGGGGCGCTCGTCGGCATCGGCGCCGTCGCGGTCGCCGTGGCGGTGGCGGCGGGGACGTGGCGTGTCTGACGAGCTGACCGGTAGCACGACCGACCCCGCGGGGGTCGTCGCCGACGTGGTGGCACGCGTCCGCGCCGCGGTGGCGGGCGCGGTCGGCGGTGGTGCGGGTGCCGGTCGCCCTGGGCGCGTGGTGGTGCTCGTCGACGGGCGGTCGGGGACGGGCAAGACCACGCTCGGCAACGCCCTCGCGGTCGCACTCCGAGCGCAGGTGGTGCACCTCGACGACGTCTACCCCGGGTGGGACGGTCTGCGCGCTGCCGCGGACGCCGTCGTGACGGACGTGCTCGGCGCGCCGTCCGGGTACCGCTCGTGGGACTGGCAGGCGGACCGACCGGCAGCGTGGCGCACGGTCGACCCCGATGCACCACTCGTCATCGAGGGGTGCGGGGCGCTCTCCCGCGCATCCGCTCCGCTGGCCACCGTGCGGGTGTGGCTCGAGGCCGACGACGTCGTGCGGTGGGATCGGGCGATCGGTCGGGACGGCGCCACGTTCGAACGCGAGTGGGCGCGGTGGGCAGCCCAGGAGGACGCGTTCATCCGGACGGAGCAGCCGGCAGCGCTCGCGGACGTGGTACTGCGGACCTGACCGCAGGTCGGCGGGGACCTACGCCCAACCGAGCTCGTGCAGCCGCTCGTCGTCGATGCCGTGGAAGTGGCCGATCTCGTGCACGAGCGTGGTGTGCACCTCGTCCTTGAGCTCGTCGAGGGTGTCGCACTCCGCCAGGTGCTGCTTCCGGAAGACGACGATCCGGTCGGGCAGCTCGCCGAAGCCGTACTGCCCGCGCTCGGTCGCCGCGACGCCGTCGTACACGCCGAACAGGTCGGAGCCGTCCTCGGGTTCGTCCTCGACGACGAAGACGACGTTGTCCAGGCCGTCGACCATCTCGTCCGGCAGCTGGTCGAGCTCGTCGGTCACGAGCTGCTCGAAGTCCTCGGGCGACATCTCCATCACGGGAGCGATCGTGACACACGAGGCCGGGGGAGAGCTGGTCGCCCGGTCCTTCGACCCCTCGGGACCGGGAGACGTGCAGAAGGCCCCCGTCCACCGGACGGGGGCCTTCGTGACGCGTTCCGCTCGACGGAGCGTGTGCGCTGTTGGGGTGAGTAACGGGGCTTGAACCCGCGACCTCCTGGACCACAACCAGGCGCTCTACCAGCTGAGCTATACCCACCATGTGTCGGTCCGGCGAGCCGGAGCAACCACTCGATTGTAGTACATCCGAGCGCCTGCCCGGACCACGATCGCTACTCGGCGGGTGCCGGGCTCGGCTGCGGGGTCATGCGCGGCTCCCACTTCGCCACGACCTCGGCCGCGATGGCCTTCACGTCGTCGCTTGCCGGCCCGGGCTCCGGTGTGAAGCCGGCACGGCGGTAGTACTCGAGCTCGCGGATCGACTCGAGGATGTCCGCGAGGGCACGGTGCCCGCCGTGCTTCGCCGGGGAGTTGAAGTACACGCGCGGGAACCAGCGACGGCAGAGCTCCTTGATGCTCGACACGTCCACGCTCCGGTAGTGCAGGTGGCTGTCGATGCGGGGCATGTACTTCGCCAGGAACGCGCGGTCGGTGCCGATCGTGTTGCCGGCCAGGGGCGCGGTGCCCTCGGCGGGGACGTGGGCGAGGATGTACTCGAGCACCTGGTACTCGGCGTCGGCCAGGGACACTCCGTTCGGGATCTCCTCGATCAGGCCCGACGTCGTGTGCATGTTCGTCACGAACTCGTTCATGTTGTCCAGGGCGGACTGGTCCGGCTTGATCACGATGTCGAACCCGGGGTGCACCGGGTTGAGGTCGAAGTCCGTGACGACGACCGCGACCTCGACGAGTTCGTCGACGGCGACGTCGAGTCCCGTCATCTCACAGTCGATCCAGACGAGACGGTCATTCCCTGCAGACATGCCCCGATCCTACTTCCGCGCTCCGACGCCCCGGGACTAGGCCATCTCGCCGGCCGAGATCGCCTCGGCTTCGACGCGCTCGGGCTCGGCCCCGTCGTCCACGCGGCGCAGCACCTTCGTGGTGAGCACGACGACCAGGAACGCGATCGCCACGGACACGCCGGCGAAGACGTAGGCGGCACTCGGCGAGTACGCGTCGGCGAGCAGCGTCGCGACGGGCGGTGCGATCGCGCCGCCGATGAAGCGGACGGCGGAGTACGCGCTGGACGCGACGGAGCGGGGCAGATCGGTCGCCTCCATGACGCACTCCGTCAGGACGGTGTTGAGGACACCGAGGACGAGCCCGCCGATCACTACGCAGACGATGAGCCCGGCCTGCGACCGCACGAGGACGGCCGCGGCGAACAGGTCGAGCGCGAGCAGCGGCAGCGCGAGCTTGAGGACGCTCGTGCGGCGCATGCGCGCCGTGAGCATTGGGGCGACCCACACCGAGGTGATCGCGAGCCCGACACCCCAGCCGAAGAACGTGAACCCGATGCCGAGCGCCCCGAACCCGAGGGGGAACGGCGTGTAGGCGAGGAGCACGAAGAAGCCGATGTTGTAGAACAGCGCGGTCGCGGCGAGGGCTGCGAGTGCGGGGCGGCCGAGGGCGCGGAACGGGGCGGAGAGCTTCGTCGGGGTCGGCTTCTCGAGCATCCCGGGCTTCAGCAGAACGAGGATGGCGATGAACGCGACGGCCATCAGCGTGGTCACGCCGAAGAACGGTCCGCGCCAGCTGACCGACCCGAGCAGGCCGCCGACGAGCGGGCCGACCGCGATGCCGAGACCGAGCGCGGCCTCGTACAGGATGATCGCGGAGGCGGTGCCACCGGCGGCGGCGCCGACGATCGTGGCGAGCGCGGTGGAGATGAACAGGGCGTTCCCGAGGCCCCATCCGGCGCGGAAGCCGATGATCGTCCAGACGTCGTTCGACACGGCGGCGAGCACCGAGAAGAGCACGATGAGGGCGAGCCCGGTCATCAGGGTCTTCTTCGCCCCGATCCGGCTCGACACCCAGCTGGTGAAGAACATCGCGACGCCGGTCACGGCGAGGTAGCTCGTGAAGAGCAACTCGGTCTGCGCGGGGGTGGCGTGCAGGGACTCGGCGATCGCGGGGAGGATCGGGTCGACGAGGCCGATGCCCATGAAGGCGACGACGCACGCGAAGGCGATGGCCCACACCGCCGAGGACTGCTTGAGGATCGAGCCGGACTGCCCGGCGGGAGCGTGCGCGTTCACGCGGTGGTCTCCGTTCTGGCCCTCGCTGCGATGAGGGCCGATGCGTGGTGCAGGACGTCCCAGTCGTCGTCGCCCAGGTCCTCGAAGAGGGGGCCGACGGTGCTGGTGAGGGCGGCTCGCCAGGCGACGAGTCGCTCGCGGCCGGCGTCGGTGATCTGGATGAGCTGCCCGCGGGAGTCGTCGGGGTCGACGGTCCGGGCGATCAGCCCATCGGCGGTCATGCCGGCGACCAGGCGGGTCATGGTCGGCTGGGACACCCGCGACGCCGTGGCCAGTTCGCCGAGCCGGAGGGCTTCCTCGGTCTCGAGGATGCCGAGCGTCCGCCAGACGGCGGTGGACGTGGTGTGACCCGTGGCCTGGAGTGCCGACCGGATGAGCCGGTTGACCGAGACGAGGAGCGTCTCGAGCGTCTCGTCCCGATTTGGTTTCACCGTAAAACTGTATAGCAGGGCTATGGATCTGGCAACCGCGCGGGTGCTGGACCGTGCCACCTCCGGCGCTGGTAGAAGGGATGCATGAGCGACATCACGATCCACGAGGGCGACGAGTTCACCGCCATCTTCCACGGGGGCCCGTTCGACGGGACCACGGACACCCGCACGGCCACGAGCGACGCGCTGGACGACGAGGTGACGGTGTTCGCGGACGTCGAGGGCCTCCAGACCGCCTTCACCTACAAGTCGACGGGCTCGCGCCAGGTGCTCGACCAGATCTCGGTCGACTACACCTTCGCGCCCGACGAGTCGGACCCGGTCGACGACCTGCAGGACCGCGGCGACCGCAGCGGCGAGTTCGACCGCGAGTAGCGGTCATCCGCAGCCCCGGTCGTCGGCGACGGCCGGGGCTGGATGCTGCCGGGGCCCGACGCGGTACGCCCGCCGGTCGCGGTCGCGGTCGCGGTCGCGGTCGCGGTCCCGGTCCCGGTCTGACCGGTCGATCGGGAGCGCACCGGAGCCGTCACGCGTTGGAGAACGTCATGCAGGTCGATCTCTGGACGTCCGCGTTCTGCGCGCCGTGCGCCGCCGCCCGACGCGTGGTCGGCGACGCCGCCCGACTCGTGCCGGGGCTCGCCGTCACCGAACGGGACGCCGCTGCCGAGCCCGACGTCGTCGAGGAGCTCGGCATCCGCTCCACGCCCACCGTGGTCGTCCGACGGGACGACGGTACCGAGGTCTTCCGGTCAGCGGGCGTCCCGACCCGCGACCAGTTCCTCGTCGCGGTGGCGAAGGCGCTCGACTGACACCGGCCGCACCTCGGTGACGACCGGCTCCACCGGGCGCCGCAGCGCCCGGAGCGCCCGCCGTCGGAGCCGTCTCACCGCGCGGATGGGTGTCCCGATCGACATCGCCACGCGGCCGATCGCCGACCGGTCGTGGTCGCCCAGGGCGTTCCGCCGCTCCCACGCCCGACGGAGCACACCACCGCGACTGCGCCGTGCGGCGGGACGGTCCACCAGGGCTCCGGCATCCCGCAGCGCCATCAACGCCTCGGCGCGGGCAGCCCAGTCGTCGTCCTGCGGCGCGTGGAAGTAGTTGTCCGTCATCCACTCCGGCCGCACCGTGCCGAAGCGCCCGTGGACGAGGTCGTCCGCGTTCCCCTCGAGCCCGCTGTCCACGAAGACCTCGTTGATGAGCGCCCGCGACGTGCCGAAGTCCGTCAGGGTCAGCGCCGGCACGCCCCGTGCCGCCGCCTCGAGCACGGCGGTGGAACTGATCGTCACGAGCGCCACGGCTCGGTCGAGATGGACCGACATCGGTCCGGCCTCCACCACGAGGTTCGGCGGGGCGTCCGGCGGCACGAGGTCGGCGTACGGGTACCTCTCCCGGTGGGTCTGGTGCTCGCCCGCCGCCGCCCGGGTCTTCACGACGACGCGCCACTCCGGGTGTGCCCGGGCGGTCTCGACGAGCCAGCTCACGACGCGGCGGCGCTCGTCCTCCTCCTTCGGGACGCTCGGTTGGGCGGCGAACACGACCGAGTTCCGCACGACGTCCGTCCGCGACGGAGTCGACGGCCGGGCGAACGGCAGCGTCGCGAGGGCGAACGACGGCTCGACACCGCCCTCCGTCGCCATCGCGGTGTACTCGCGGACCTCGCGGTGGCTGTGCAGCACGAACAGGTCCGCGCGGGCGCGGAGGAACACGCCCTTCCACTTGGCGGGGAACGAGATGCCGGGGAGACCGCTCAGCAGCACCGGTCTGCGTGCGACCGAGCGGCTGACCTGGTCGATGAGGACCTCCGTCACCGGCCCGATGCAGGACACCAACACCGCGTCCGGCGGCTCGGCCTGGAGGCGCGCCACCACGTCGTCCACGCTCATCGGCTCGGGAGGGGCGAGGTCGATCGGGCCGAGACGTGCGTCGACGTCGCGGAAGGCCGCCCGCAGTTGCGCAGTGCTCGCGGACCGCGGCGTCGCCACGGTCAGCAGTTCCAGCGACCAGTGCGGCGGAGCGGTCGAGAGCAGGTGTGCGCCCCACTTCGCGAACGAGTCCGTGTCGACGAGGCCGACCACGCGCCGGCGGCGCGGCCGCGGATCGGACGGGAGGCGGGCCTCCTGTCCGTCACCGGCGTCGCGGTCGTTCCCCGCAGCGCTCACGCACCCACCCGGCGGAGCTTGGCGAGGGGCGCCTCCTCGCCGGGGAAGATGCGCTTGACCCCGTCGCCCATCGCGGTCTCGATGATCCGGACGTCGCGGACCAGGGTGCGGAGGCCGTGCGGCTCGAGCGAGGCCGCGTGGTCGGAGCCCCACATCGTGCGGTCGAGCGTGATGTGTCGTTCCACGGCGGTGGCGCCGAGGGCGACGGCCGCGAGGGAGATCTGCAGGCCCGGCTCGTGCCCGGAGTAGCCGACCGGGACCCCCGCGTAGGCGTACCGGGTGGCGAGGGTGTCGATCATGCGGAGGTTGGCCTCCTCCGGCGGGAGCGGGTACGTCGAGGTGGCGTGCATGAGCACGAGCCGCTCCGTCCCGAGGGTCGACACCGCGCGGTCGATCTGGTCGAGCGTCGACATGCCCGTCGACAGGATCACCGGCTTGCCGGTCGCGGCGACGGCGTTGAGCATCCCGAGGTCGGTGACCGACGCCGAGGCGATCTTGTACGCGACGACGTTGAGGTCCTCGAGGAACGCGACCGACGGTTCGTCCCACGGCGAGGCGAACCAGTCCAGGCCGCGGAGCGTCGCGTGGTCACCGATCTCGATGTACTGGTCGCGGTCGAACTCGACGCGGTACCGGTAGTCCAGGTAGGTCATCTCGCCCCACGGCGTGCTGCGCGGCATCGTCTTCATGTGCTCGGGCGTGGAGATCTCGGGCGTGCGCTTCTGGAACTTGACGGCCTGCATCCCGGCGTCGGCCGCGACGTCGATGAGCTGCTTGGCGATCTCGACGTCTCCGTTGTGGTTGAGGCCGATCTCGCCGATCAGGTAGGCGGGGTTCCCGGCGCCGATGGTGGACATGCCGATGCGGACGCTCATGGTGCTCCGTTCTCCGCAGCGGCGGTCCGCGCGGGGTGGGGGTCGGTGGGGTCGTGCTCTGTGCGGGCGTGCTCGGTGTGGTCGGGGTGCGGCGCGGTGCTCCGGAGCTCGGTGTGGTCGTGTGCGGTGACGGGCTCCACCAGTGGCGCGAGCGCCGCCGCGAGGTCCAGGTCGTGGACGTCGTCGATGTCGATCGCGGTCCGCGCCGGGACCACCGCCAGTTCGACCCGACCGAAGAACCGGTGTCGTGCCGCCTGGAAGCCGTCGACGCGCAGCGCGTAGAAGGCGCCGGTCTCCCGGTACTCGGGCTCCCGGTCCTGCCGGCGTGGGCGGGTGGCGGCGTCGTGGTTCACGGCGACCGCCGACCCGTCCGCCGCGGTGCGCCAGAGGAACGCGTGCGACGGTGCCGCGGCGAGCACCGCGTCGGCGGAACCGGTGAGCACCCGCTCGACCGCGCGGTCGACGGCGACCGGGTCGGTGAAGGGGGAGGTGGCCTGCAGGAAGACGAGGACCTCCGGGGTACCGACGCCGGTACCGACGCCGGTGCCGTCGCCGGTACTGAGCGCCTCCAGGGCGTGCAGGAGGGCGGACTCCGACGAGGCCTCGTCCTCGGCGAGTTCGACCGGCCGGCGGACCACACGGGCGCCGGCCGCGACCGCCTCGGCCGCGATGGCGTCGCCG
This sequence comes from Curtobacterium sp. MCBD17_008, assembly GCF_003234475.1. Lineage (NCBI taxonomy): Bacteria > Bacillati > Actinomycetota > Actinomycetes > Micrococcales > Microbacteriaceae > Curtobacterium > Curtobacterium sp. MCBD17_008. The sequence goes on from NZ_QKTK01000024.1 coordinate 21,517, forward strand.
TCGGTGCTGACGACGACCGCGTCGACCGTCCGGGCGGCCCGGGCGACCGCGATCGACCGCGCGACGAGCGACCGGCCGGCGACCTCGCGGAGGTTCTTGCCGGGGATGCCCTTCGATCCCGCCCGTGCCGGGATCACCGCGATGACGCGGGCGGAGGAGCTCATGCTCGGAAACGTAGGGAGCGGTGGTGACGCTGAGGGGAACGACAGGGGGACGGGTGACGAACCGTTCCCGAAGCAGGTCGAGGCCGGCACCGCTCACCGCCGGAGCCGGGCGCGACACCTCGTCTATCGTCGAGGGATGCTCGGTGCCGACGACGTCCTCGACCCGCCGCCTCGACGCGTCCTCGTGGCGGGGACCGCAGGCGTCGGCAAGACCACCACCGCCCGACGCATCGCGCAGGCCGTCGGTGCGCCGCACACCGAGATCGACGCGCTGTACCACGGGCCCGGGTGGACGGTGCGGTCGACCTTCGCGCAGGACGTCGACGCGTTCACGGCCGCACCGGCATGGGTCACCGAGTGGCAGTACCGGTCGGTGCGGGCGCTCCTCGTCGACCGAGCGGACACCCTGGTGTGGCTGGACCTCCCGAAGCCGGTGGCGTTCTGGCGACTGCTCCGCAGGACCGTCCGACGACGGCTCCGGCGCATCGAGCTGTGGAACGGGAACGTCGAGCCGCCGTTGTGGACGGTCGTCACCCGGCGCGAGCACATCCTCCGGTGGGGGATCGCGACCCGGAACGAGACCCGCAAGCGGGTGGCGGCGCTCGCCGACTCGACTCCACACCTCCGCGTCGTGCGGCTGCGCTCACAGCGGGACGTCGAGCGGTTCGTCCACCGCCTGCTGGCCGGCACCGAATATGATCGTCGGCGTCCGCCTCCGTAGCTCAGTGGATAGAGCAGGTGGTTTCTACCCACCGTGCCGCGGGTTCGATTCCTGCCGGGGGCACCGACGACGAAGGCCGCCACCCCGTCCGGGTGGCGGCCTCCGTCATGCTGTCACGGGTCAGTCCTCGTCGGTGTCCGCGCGTCGACGCAGTTCGCTCGCACTGACCGGGTTCGCGTACGACGCCCCCGGCCCGGCGTCGGCACGGTCGCCCTGGGTACCAGCACCCTGGTCCTCACGATCGCCGGCCGGGGCGCGGTCGTCGCGAGCGGCGGGCAGGTCGTTCCGTGCGGGCTGCTCGTCCCGCTGCTCATCCCGCAGGACGGGGGAGCGGTCGGCGGACCCGGGGCGGCCCGCGGCGTCGATGCGGACGTCGTCGACCACGTCGTCGTTGTCGGCATCGCGGGAAGCCGACCACCCGGGCGTCGTGGCGGCCGGTGCCGGGGTGGCGGCCCGGAACGCGGGGGAGCCGAGCGACGGGCGGATCGGGGTCGTCTCGCCTTCGGAGTATGGCCGGGTGACGTTGTCCGAGATCGGCACGGTCGCGTCCTGGCCGTTCGCCGGGGCGGAGGCGGCGGGGGCCGACCGGGTCACGCTGGGCTGTGCCGGGCGGAGGGACGTCGTCGTCGGCGTGGGTGCCGGCTCGGGAGCCCGGGAGGAGTCGACCTTGTCCGCGTTCCACTCCTGCTGCCGCTTGATGAGGTCGGCGTCCGGGTCGGGTGTGTCGAACTTCCACCGCTCCAGGTCGCTCTTGAAGAGCTTGCGCGTCCGGTTGGGGCGGGCCTGCCACTCGAGCATCCGGTCGCGGAACTCGGCGAGGGCGTTGTCCGCGTGGGAGGTGAAGGTCGAGGAGTTCTTCTTGATGTCGGCGATCTCGTGCTTCGCCCAGTCCGCGGCGACCGGTGCTCCGGCGATCGGGAGCAAGCGCAGGCGGATGTCGGCGTCCTCGGCCAGGTGGTCCGCGTAGGCGCGCTCCTCGTGACCGAGCGACCCCCAGCTGGCTGCCTTCCGCGCCGCCGAGACGAGGCCGGCGACGGCCGCGTTCCTGGCCTCGCGCTCCTGGTGGGCCACGACGCGCTTGGCGGCTCCGCGGCCGATCAGCGCCGCGATGACGCCCGCCACGATGATCGCGACGAAGGGGATGACCGCCCCCGACAGCACGCGCCAGCCCGTGTCGGACGAGGTCCAGTCGATCAGGTCGTTCCACCACTGCATGCGCGTACCGTACTTCCGGATCGGTCAGGTCCCGGGGACGACAGGCGGACGGGGCGGACATCCGCTCCACCCGGTGCCGCCGTGCGCGACCGTCACCAGCGGAGGGTGTCGACCGCGTCCTCGGCGTTCCACACGTTCGGGAGCTCGACGAACCGTCGCTCGGCAGCCACGTAGCGACGTGCGCGGTAGGCGGTGCCACCGGCCACGTCGACGCGGTCGACGTAGCCCACGATCTCCCCGTTCGCCCGCGTCACGCGGCTCAGGTCGTCACGGACGTCGAGGATGCGGAGGTCGCCTCGCGACCGCGCCGTCGGGCGGGGTGAGTGGATGCTGAGCCGGGCGTCCGTCGTGGACTGCATGTGGGCCTCCTGGTCGTGTGATCTGGGACGACCGTACGACCGACCACCGACACGCCGGAGGCGCCGGAACAGGGTGGGGAACACCGCCGAGCGCCGCCGTGTTGTGGAGGACAGTCCAGTACCGCGCTCTCCGGAGCCAGGAAGGTAGGTCCCCATGACCACGTTCGTCCTCGCCGGTGGTTGCTTCTGGTGTCTCGACGCCGTCTACCGCACGCTCCAGGGCGTGCAGGACGTCGTGTCCGGGTACACCGGCGGCAGCGACCCGCACCCGACCTACGAGCAGGTGTGCACCGGCACCACCGGCCACGCCGAGGCGGTCGCCGTCACCTTCGACGAGTCGGTCCTCCCGGCGGACGTCGTCCTCGACGTCTTCTTCACCCTCCACGACCCGCGGCAGCTGAACCGTCAGGGAGCCGACGTCGGCACGCAGTACCGCTCCGCGATGTTCCCGGCGGACGACGAGCAGCGTGCGCTGTTCGAGCGGGCGATCGAACGCGCGTCCGACATGTGGGACGGCGAGGTCGTCACGACGCTCGAGCCGCTCGGGGCGTTCCACCGCGCCGAGGAGTACCACCAGGACTTCTTCGCGAAGAACCCGGGTCAGGGCTACTGCCTCGCCGTCGCGCTGCCCAAGGTGACCAAGGTGCGCAAGGCGTACGGTCAGTACATCCTGGCGTCCTGACGGAGGGGCGCCGGGGCCACGAGGAGGTGGTCGGACGATGACGAACGACACGATGCCGGACACGACGACGGAGACCTGGGTGGCCGTCGGTCCGGCCGGTGCGGTGGGCACGATCCACCGCGCGGCGGACGGGTTCCGGGTCGAGCTCTACGGACGACGCGGTCCGGGTGGGACGTACCCGTCGCTCCAGTCGGCCAAGGGCGCCGTCCACAAGGCGATGGGTCCGCTCGCGGACCGGCCCGAGTTCCACGCGCACTGACCGAGGGGCCGCTGACGCGGCTCCCGACCGGGAGGCCCGGATCACCTTCCCTCCACAGGGACCGTGATCCGGGCCTCGCGTCCACAGTTCGACGACGCGCCACGGTCGGAGCGGCCCCCCGATCGACGATCGGTGCATGAACGACACGATCACGGTCTGCGGCATCATCGCCACCGAACCCCGACACCTCGTCACCGAGACGGGTGTCGCCATCACGAGCATGCGTCTCGCCTCGCCGTCGCGCCGCTGGGACCGCAGGACGTCCAGCTGGGTCAACGGCCCCACGAACTGGTACACGGTCACGGCGTTCCGGTCGCTCGCGGCCAACGTGCACAAGTCCGTGAAGAAGGGCGACCGCATCGTCGTCACCGGACGCGTCCGGATCCGGAACTGGGAGCGCGACGGGCGGGGCGGCACCTCCGTCGAGATCGACGCCGACGCGCTCGGCCACGACCTCGCCTGGGGCATCAGCAACTGGATCCGCGTCCCGCGCCACGTCGGCGATGTGCAGACCACCACCGCACCGGGCCCGGACGTCGACCCCCGGACGGGCGAGGTCGGCCCGGACGACCCCGACGCGGACCTGCACGACGACGGCCCGGTCGCGCACGCGACCGAGTCCGTCGAGCACGTGCGCGGACACGGCGACCACGGTGACGACGTGCTCGCCGGACCCCTCGAGGACGCGTCGTACGACGCGGGAGCGGTCGGCGTGCACGACACCGTGGCGCGCGGCGACGGCCCCGTGTCTCCCGACGAGCTGTTCCCGGGGCAGGAGCCCGGATGACGCCGCGACCGTCGCCACGGCGTCCTGGGCACCACCGACCGCGACGACACCGACCGCGACGACACCGCGAGCGGGGCAGCGCTGGCCGCGTCGGATCGGTAGACTCGCTCCGATATGGCTGAGTACATCTACCAGATGGTCCGCGCCCGCAAGGCGGTCGGCGACAAGCTGATCCTCGACGACGTCACGATGTCGTTCCTCCCCGGCGCCAAGATCGGCGTCGTCGGACCGAACGGTGCGGGCAAGTCGACGATCCTGAAGATCATGGCGGGGCTCGACCAGCCGTCCAACGGCGAGGCGAAGCTGACCCCGGGCTTCACCGTCGGGATCCTCATGCAGGAGCCCGAACTCGACGAGACCAAGACGGTGCTCGAGAACGTGCAGGAGGGTGTCGGGGAGATCCACGGCAAGCTCGCGCGCTTCAACGAGATCTCGGCCGCGATGGCCGAGCCCGACGCGGACTTCGACGCGCTCCTCGCCGAGATGGGCACGCTGCAGGAGGAGATCGACGCGGCCGACGCGTGGGACCTCGACTCGCAGCTCGAGCAGGCGATGGCCGCGCTCCAGTGCCCCCCGGGGGACGAGCTCGTCACGCACCTGTCCGGTGGTGAGAAGCGCCGCGTCGCGCTCTGCAAGCTCCTGCTCCAGAAGCCCGACCTGCTCCTGCTCGACGAGCCCACCAACCACCTCGACGCCGAGAGCGTGCAGTGGCTCGAGCAGCACCTGCAGCAGTACCACGGTGCGGTCCTCGCCGTGACCCACGACCGGTACTTCCTCGACCACGTCGCGCAGTGGATCGCCGAGGTCGACCGCGGCCGGCTCTACCCGTACGAGGGCAACTACTCGACCTACCTCGAGAAGAAGCGCGCCCGTCTCGAGGTCCAGGGCAAGAAGGACGCCAAGCTCGCCAAGCGCCTGTCGTCCGAGCTCGACTGGGTCCGCAGCAACGCGAAGGGCCGCCAGGCGAAGTCCAAGGCGCGTCTGGCCCGCTACGAGGAGATGGTCAACGAGGCCGAGCGCACGCGCAAGCTCGACTTCGAGGAGATCGTGATCCCCGTCGGTCCGCGCCTCGGGTCCCAGGTCATCGACGCCGAGCACCTCCACAAGCAGTTCGGTGAGCGCGTCATCATCGGCGACCTGTCGTTCACGCTGCCGCGGAACGGCATCGTCGGGGTCATCGGCCCGAACGGCGTCGGCAAGACCACGCTGTTCAAGACGATCGTCGGGCTCGAACCCCTCGACGGCGGCCAGCTCAAGATCGGCGAGACGGTCGACATCTCCTACGTCGACCAGAGCCGCGGTGGCATCGACCCGAACAAGAACCTGTGGGAGGTCGTGTCCGACGGCCTCGACTACATCCAGGTCGGCAAGACCGAGATCCCGTCGCGCGCCTACGTGTCGCAGTTCGGGTTCAAGGGCCCGGACCAGCAGAAGCGTGCGGGCATCCTGTCCGGCGGTGAGCGCAACCGTCTGAACCTCGCGCTGACGCTCAAGCAGGGCGGCAACCTGCTGCTCCTCGACGAGCCCACGAACGACCTGGACGTCGAGACCCTCGGCAGCCTCGAGAACGCCCTCCTCGAGTACCCCGGTTGTGCCGTGGTCATCACGCACGACCGGTGGTTCCTCGACCGCATCGCGACGCACATCCTCGCGTGGGAGGGCCTGAACGAGGACGGCACGCCGATCTGGTACTGGTTCGAGGGCAACTTCGAGGCCTACGAGGAGAACAAGGTCGAGCGCCTCGGGGCCGACGCCGCGAAGCCCGGCCGCGCGACGTACCGCAAGCTCACGCGGGACTAGTCCCCGTGGCGAGACTGCACGCGCCGGTCCGCATCCGCTGGAGCGACATCGACGCCTACGGGCACGTCAACAACTCGGCGATGCTCCGGCTGCTCGAGGAAGCGCGCGTGCTGGCGTTCTGGGCGCCGGACCCCGACGAGGTCGACGAGTCGGGGTTCGCGCCGGAACCCGTGATCGACGGGCGGCCGGGCTCCGGGACGATGACGGTCATCGCGGCGCAGCGGCTCGAGTACCTCGCGTCGACGCCGTACTTCCGTCGGCCGCTCGACATCCAGCTGTGGATCGGGCGGATCGGCGGGGCCAGCCTGGACATCTCGTACGAGGTCTGGTCGCCCGTCGGACACGAGCCGGCGGAGCTGTACACGCGCGCCACCACGGCGCTCGTCCTCGTGGACGCGACGACCAACCGACCGCGACGGCTCACCGAAGCCGAGCGGGCGGCGTGTCAGCCGTACATCGAGCCGGCCGTGCAGTTCTCCCGGCCGTGACCCCGGTCCGGCGCTGACCGCTCCGCCGCACCAGAACAGGCCCCGCTCGTCGAGCGGGGCCTGTCTCACGCGACGGGGAGGCGCATCATGCCCTCCTGCGCGACGGTCGCCAGCAGCCGGCCGTCGCGGGAGAACATGCGACCGAGCGCCAGCCCCCGACCGCCCTGGGCGCTCGGCGACTCCTGCGCGTAGAGGACCCAGTCGTCCGCCCGGCCGTCGCGGTGCCACCACATCGCGTGGTCGAGGCTCGCGAGCTTCACGCCCGGGGTGCCCCACGCGACGCCGTGCCGACGCATGATCGGTTCGAGGAGGGACAGGTCGCTCGCGTAGGCCAGGACCGCGCGGTGCAGAGCGGGGTCGTCGGGGAGGTCGCCCTCGACCCGGAACCAGACCGCCTGGTGCGCGACGCGGGCGCCCTGCACGTCGAAGTAGACCGGACCGTCGACGTGCCGCAGGTCGATCGACCGCTCCGCCCAGGCCTGCGCCGTGGGGTGGTCGACCGCGCCCAGCACCGACGCCGCCGACGGGAGCGACTCCGGGTCGGGGACGTCCACCGGGAACGGGTCCTGGTGCTCCGCTCCGGCGTCCGGCACCTGGAAGGACGCGATCATCGAGAAGATCGGGAGACCGTTCTGGTATGCCTGCGCCCGTCGGGTCGCGAACGAGCGGCCGTCGTGGATGCGCTCCACACCGAAGGTGATCGGGACGTCGATCGCACCGGGGCGCAGGAAGTAGCCGTGGACGGAGTGGATGTCCCGGCCCTCGATGGTGGCCTGCGCCGCGACGATGCACTGCGCCAGCACCTGGCCGCCGAAGACCCGACCTCCGGGGGACCAGTGGCTGGCACCGGTCAGGATCGTCTCGCGGGTGCTCGCTCCGGTGTCCTCGAGTCGCAGGGTCGTGAGGAAGTCGGGTTCGCGGATCACGCCGCCAGTCTACGAACGGGTCCCGGTGTGGCCGGGGAGGGCGCGGACGCACCCATCGCGGCGCCGCGGTCGACGACGCCCGACGGGGCCGGGTCCTCCTGCTCGATGGCGTCGTCTGCGACGTCCGCGGAGACCGTTCCCTGCGGGTCGACGAGACCCGCCGCCGTCGGGGACGTCCGGAGCAGACTCCACGCCGCCACCGCGACGAGCGCTCCACCCACGCTGGCCACCCACGGGGTGAGCGCACGGGACCAGAGGTCGGGTGCGACGAGCCAGACGAGGTGGTTGGCGACGACCGAACCCGTTCCGCCGAGGAACAGGGCGAGACGAGGACGGAGGCTCGGGCCGGCCAGCAGCCCGGTGACGACGAGGACCGAGAGCAGTGCGTTGACGAGGTGTGGCATGGGCGGGACAGGAGGGAACGAGACGGGACGAGACGGGTGGGGACGACGGCTGTGCCATCGGGAGGCGGGGCGACGGGCCGACCCGCTGCGGGTCGGCCCGTCGCCCTCGGGGTGCGTCGGCTCAGCTGCCGGCGGGGCCACCCTGACCGACCGCGAGCGGCTGCGCGCCGGCCGCGGAACCGGTGTCGGCACCGCTCGTGCTGACGGCGATCTTCCGGGGCTTCGACGACTCCTGCACGGGGATCGTGACGCTCAGCACGCCGTTGTCGTAGTGCGCGGCGATCCGCTCGACGTCGAGGCCGTCGCCGAGGGTGAGCTGACGGACGAACGAGCCAGGCTGGCGCTCCCGCGTGAGCCACTGCGCGCCGTCGGGAGCCCCGAGGGTGCGCTCGGCCCGGATGGTGAGGACCGATCCGTCGACGTCGATGTCGACCGATCCCGGATCGACTCCGGGCAGGTCGACGTCCATGACGTAGTGGTCGCCGGCGCGGTAGAGGTCCATCGGCATCGAGCGGGGCCCGGCTGCTGCTCCGCTGAGGAGGGATCCGGCGAGACGGTCCAGCTCGCGGAACGGATCGAAGGTCATGGCCATCTGAATCAACTCCTTCACTGAGTGCTTCGCGGTTGAGTCGCCGTGACTCAACTCCCATCCGTTCTAGCACTCGAACCCGAAGAGTGCCAAGAGTGGGCTCAGAGCTCGCTGAGGGCCGGACCAGGGAGCGTCAGGACGGTCGCGGCTAGGATCGACGGTGACATGAGCAGCTCGTTCACCCTTCCCGACGCCGCCTCGCTCGGTGACCTCCGCACCTACCTCGGACGAGCCGCTCGGATCGAGGACGGGTCCGTCCGCCTCATCGCCGACTCCGGTGTCCTGGCCGTCTACACGGCGATCCTCTACCCGCTCGGGCTGCTCGACGAACTGCCCACCGTGCTCGGTCTGCGCACGTTCGCCCTCACCCAGCCGGAGCACATCGACGTCGTGGTGCCGCTCCGCTCGTTCCAGGAGCGCCTGCGTCTGCTCGCGGAGGCGAACGACGTGGAGCACGCCGACGCAGCCGACCCGACCCGGGCGACCCCGATCGAGGTCGAGCTGCCGCTCGAGGTGCACACCGTGACCTGGGCTGCGATCTCCCCGCCCCGCGGCGGCTGGGTGCCGCTGCCCGACGTGTCGGCGGAACTGCTGCACCGTGCTGCGCGCCAGGGGATCGACGAGGTCGCCGCCTCCGTGCCGACGAGCTCGGGGGAGTCCATCGTCCGCCGCGTCCGTTCCGAGGTCTGGGGTCGGCCGATCCCGGGCGTCGAGCACCTGCCGGCCGGCGCGGGCTTCGCCGCCGAGAGCCTCGGTTTCCTCGGGACCGAACCGGTCCGGCTGTTCGAGACGGGGCCGTGGAGCCGGCTGACGACCTCCAGGGGGCACGTGCTCGTGAAGCGGCGGGCCTGGACGCTTAGTTCCTGACGGACGGACCGGAGGCCCGTGGCGGGGTCGCCACGGGCCTCCCGTCCGTCGTTCCGCCGCGGCGGCGGCCGCCGCTCCCGTCAGTCGAACGCGTTCGTCATCGCGTGTGCCGCGCGGTCGAGGTACGCCCACAGTTCGGCCTCGTCGAGGGGCGCGAGGTCGAGTGACTCGACCGCGTCCTGCATGTGCTGGAGCCAGTGCTCGCGTGCCTCGGGGGTGATGCGGAACGGGTGGTGCCGCATCCGGAGCCGGGGATGGCCGCGCTGCTCGCTGTAGGTCGACGGGCCGCCCCAGTACTGCTGGAGGAACTGCGAGAGCCGCCAGACCGCGCCGTCGAGGTCGTCTGCCGGGTACATCGGCCAGATCACCTCGTCCTGCTGCACGCCCTCGTAGAAGCGGCGGACCAGGCGGTCGAAGGTCGGGGCGCCGCCGATGCGGTCGAACAGGGAACCGCTCGCCGCAGCCCCGCCGAGTCCGACACGGAGCGTGACGGGCTGCGCGGGGACGCCCGGGGCCGGCTCACCCGTGGGGGGACCTGTCCCCTATACACATCTGACGC